>NZ_JAGDXD010000027.1 GCF_023256255.1 Caldivirga sp.
TACCAAGATGATTAAAGTAGGCTACAGGAGGCTCAAGTGCCCAAGATGCGGATTCAAGGAGGATAGGGACATCATCGCCATAATCAACCTATCCAAAATGGGGGGTGCACTACCCACCCCGACTGCCCGCCCAATGACCAATGACAACACGACCGAGCGGGGGAACCAATGAACCACCCTAGAGGCCTAACCCTTCAGGACGGGGAGGAGGTCAGAATGTGGGAATCTTTTTAACATAATGATACGCTTAAGGAATTTAATGGGAATTAAGGTAACCATAGTAGTAACATGTTATAGAAGATGGACTTACTTACCCCTGGCTATTAAGTCCATTAGGGTTCAGAGTAAGCCACCTGATGAGATTATTATTGTTAAGAGCCCGGAAATAAGGTTACTTGAAGGTTCATTGAAGGTAATTGATGATGATTCGCCTCATGTAGGTAAGAAGATAATCGAGGCTGCTGAGGAGGCTATGGGTGATATCATAATGTTCCTTGATGACGATGATGAATTCACCAACAGTAAGGTAGCCATGGTGAGTGAGTTCTTTGAGAATATTAGTGAATTAACTTACGTTCATAATTCAATCTCATGCATTACCAGTAGTGGCGTAGAGGTGCATAAAGTTAAGAATTACTTCAAAGTACCACCCTATGTTAAACCCTGTGCTAAGGTTAACCGAAGGGTAATGTTTAATCTAAGTAATGAAAAAGCCTTCAGTAGGTGGCTTTGGGCTGGTGCAGCATTTAACGCCAGTTCAATATCTATTAGAAGGGAAGCATTAATGAAGGTTAAGCATTATGTTAAGCAAGTTAGTGTAGTCTCGGATTCAATACTTTACTATAGTGCTGCACTTTATGGCGGTTCGGCATTACTAATACCTGAGAGATTAACTAAGTATAGGATACATGGAGGTAACATTAGTAGGGGTCAATCTACCTCATTTAGTGATTACATTGAATCAATGAGAACATTACTAAGTAGGGTCATTCATGATTATAATATAATATGTGAAATGACTAAGGGAAGCAATTTTGAGAAGCATGCGTGTACGGAGAGGAGTATGTACACTGCTGTTGCTCGGGTCTTTAATGAACATGAGTTAAGTTTAGGGTACTTAAATATGCATACACTGCAATACTACCTAATGGCCCTACTTCCCAAGCGGTTTAAAAACGTGATAGCGAGGAGATGGTATGAGGCAACCTTAAATCCATTTATTTAAGGATTTCTGCTAGGCTCCCTAATGCTTAATAATGCTACGCCTATTATTATCCAGGCTACTAAAATTATGAAAACACCTATTACTATGAATGTTAAAATCGCCCCTATTAAGTATATTAAGCCCCCTGTCTCAAATAATCCTTCACCGGTACGTGAACTCATGTTACTCATTGCCCTACGCAGGTAAACCGCGGATAGTAGGAAGAACACTGCAGTCACTATAATCACTACTACTATTATCAGTAAACTAGCTAACAGTGGGTGGTAAGGATGATAAGGTATCATTGGGTAGTTCATGTGTAACCAACTGAATGACATTGTGAACGGTATTAATGCTAGAAAAACACCAACAGTTAACACTATTAATGCTATTAACCCAAATATGAACCACCCAGTTATATCAGATTTAAGCTTACTATCATTGAAGTAATCCGCCAACTCCACCATACCAACTAGGAACAGTATCAAACCAACTATTGATGGTATAACATAACCAAGTATACCAACCCCAGCAAGTATGGCACCTATACCAGCTAATGTCTTGGCTGAATCAAAGCTCATTGATTAAAAATAGTTCACGAGTTTTTAAACATTCTGACGTAGTCTCTTTACTCCCCTGAGGGGTAAATCATTAAGTACCTAGAGCCTCTTTACTAAGTTTCCTAAGCTCATCCTCTATAATACCCATTACCTCACGCCTAAGGGCATTGAACTTATCACTACTTGATGCTTCAATTACTACTCTAAGTAGATTCTCAGTGCCACTTGGTCTCACTAGGAACCAGGAGTCAATGTAATTAACCCTGAGTCCATCTATTGCTATAACTTCACCACCCCAGTCCCTGCCCTTAAGCTTCTCAACGATCCTTACTGCAAGTTCCCTATTCATTTCTATTCTCTCCCTTGCCGTCAGCATTCTCGGCATCTTTGCATTAAGCTCAGATAACTTAGCCTTCTCCTCGGATAGGACCTTCATCATTAGTAGCGTTGTTGATACACCATCCCGAACTGGATGATGCTTAGGCCATATGAATCCGCCATTATCCTCGAAGCCACATAATGCTCCCTCTTCAATAACCTTATGGCTCACATCAACTGAGCCAACCCTAGTCCAAACAACCTTACCACCAGCGCCCTCTACAGTCCACTTGACCACCACACTTGATGATACTGGGGTGACAACCTTATCACCCTTCTTAATCATGGATAAGGCAAGTATTGTACCTGTCCTATCACCCCATAATACGTTACCCCCCTCATCAATGAAGAGTGACCTATCTCCATCCCCATCGTAAGCAACCCCAAAGTCAGCACCAGCTTCAACAATAGCCCTTGATGCTATGTTAAGGTTCTCAGGCCTTGGTTCAGGATTCCTACCTGGGAATTCACCATCGAGGTGACCATTAATTGAGTAAACCTTAACGTTAAGCCCTCTTAAAACATATGAAAGTGCTATTGAATTAACGCTATTTGCGAAATCACCCACTATCCTAAACCCCCTACGTCTAATCGGCTCATCATTAATTACACTCAGTAAATGATCCCTATAATCCCTTAACCCCTCCTCAACATTAATGAACCTGACCGACCCAATATCCCTATAATCCACGGTCTCCTTATACTTCCCACTGAAGAATATTGATTCCACATCCTCCTCAGCTTTTCTACTGATCTCAACACCATTACTATCCATCAGCTTAATACCGTTGTAGTGTGGTGGATTATGACTGGCAGTTACCATTATTCCAGCCCTATAACCCCAAGCCTTAGTTAAGTATTGGTGTATTGGAGTTGGCAATGGTCCTATCACGTCAACTCCAATACCATGCATTGACAATGCTCCATAAAGCACACCCACTATGGGTAGGCTTGTTACCCTAACGTCAAAGCCTATCAAAACATCGCCAGTATTAATGTATGTTGCTATGGCTTCAGCTAACCTTACTAAGAAACTTGGGTCGTAACTACCCTTAGTGAACTCTAGCCTAACCCCATTAGTACCAAATAGTTTACCCACATTAGCCACTGCATAGTTCTAGTTTAAACGCATAACCGCACTTACTAGGTACTTAAAGTCTTGTTTTTGGGTTTTTATTGGGGATTAGGGTATTATTACTGCTTTTAACCCATCCAAGTAAGGGCGCTACCCACCCATGGCCAATAATACCACAGGCAAAGGAAACCACCCAAATAAAGGGAAGGAGTCAGTCCAACTGGAGTTGCGGATTTACTGTATTCTAATGTAGCGGGCGCCAAGTATGTTTGATACTTCTTCAGCCTCTCTACTGTTCTCACTACCTAAGAGTACATTGCCATTATCAGTCACTGTGGCGTATTTACCGTGAGTATGAACCAGTAGGTATGATTCCTTAACCTTAAGGTGAAGTACATCACCCAACTCAACCCTCCTCTCCATAATCCTCTGTTCAGGATCCTTAACACTTAGACTCCAGCCTTCTACTATTTCATCCCCAAATAATTCAACAAGTAGTTGAGCCTTCTCAGCGCTAACATCAATAGTGCCTCTCTCATACTCATACACTGCCTTCCTGCTAACAGAGAGCAACTCAGCTAGGTCACCGAGGCTTAAACCATACCTCATTCTAAGTTCCCTCAGTAACCAACCCTTTATCCTAACCTTAACTACACCACCCTCATTCTTAAAGAGTAGTGGCTTACCCTTAAGTAAATCCCTGAATGTGTTCGGATTCAATTGAGGTATGCCTGAGTGTTCATAAAGAACACCATCCTGGAGTTCCTCATTTCTCCTACTCTCATCAACCAGTATTGGCTTGGCATTAAAGACCTTATGCATTATCAGTAAATCAACTATGTGACTCCTTGGTATTGTGGATGAATCTGAACTTATCTTAAGGACCATTTTACCTAAATTACCCTTATCCACGTTGGCTACAATAGTGTATGAGTAATCATCCTTATCAATAACTACAGACTTAGCTCCAGCCTTCTCTAATTCCTCCGTTACATCATCCATTAAGCGTTCATCGTTTTTCCTGGACATTCCGCTTATATATTGTATCTGTGGCTCAGATTAATATCCCTTACGGTTCATTAAAATACGATAATTCTTAGGTTCAATAGATAGAGTACGTGAATAATTAGATCCATCTAATTGGATATAAATTAGAATAAAAATGGAATATTAAAAATCTATTAGTAAATTTTCCTATAGCATAGTCTTTTTATATTCATATATAAATATATTAAATTATAGTAAAGCTTATAAATAATGGAGGTTATTACATAAATTCAGGTACCTATGGGTTACAGTCCCTTATTACCAATCACTTGGAATGTGATTTTAGATGAAGCTAGGTGGTTAAGTGCAATTGGTATACTGGCCCATTTAAGCTTAGCATCCTCATTTCTTGGGACAATACTAATAGCTGTGGTGGCAGAATTCCTGTACTTAACTAGGCATGATAAGGATTGGTACGATAAGGCTAGGATGTTTTCAGTAGTATCAACTATATTCTTTGGAGTTGGTGCAGCGTTCGGTACATTGGTTGAGTTTGGTTTAGTGACTATATGGAGCAACTTCATTACAATAATAGGCTCAGCCATAGTTTTACCATTTTACCTAGAATTATTCGCCTTCTTAACAGAAGTGATACTTCTACCACTCTACGTATTCACGTGGGGTAAGGTAAGAAATGGGTGGGTACATTGGGTAATCGGCTTAGCTGCAGCGTTCGGAGGATACTGGAGTGCCTACAATATACTAGCGGTCATGGCTTCATTAAGCATGAGGCCCCCTGGCATGATTGTGCAAAATTTGGCCGCATCCAATCAAACGATAGCTGGCTTAACAAGTTACCTAGTCACTTGGGCTAAGCCTACGGATGCATGGAACATGTTCTGGTGGGGTGCCAACGTATTCATATTCCACGGCATACTGGCTGCGGCAATATTAACATGGTCCGTGGTGAGTGCAATATACCTGTATGGTTACATGCATGAACATAGGCCTGACCAGGCTAAGGTGCTTAAGGTTCTTATACCTGGTGTAGCCATTATGACTGCTATTGAGGGCTTTATACTTGGTCATGATCAAGGTGAGCTAGTTCTTCAATTTGATCCATTAAAGTTAGCTGCAATTGAGGGCATGTTTTGGAAAGGCCTTAAGGTTGATCCACTACTAAGCTTCCTCGCATATGGTACTTTTAACCACACCTTCTGGGGTTATTACTCATGGCCTGCTAATGTAAGGCCACCCCTAGCTCCCTTCGACTTCCTACCGATATTTTACCTAGGCTTCATGGTTACATTAGGTGTATTACTTGGTGTATGGAGTGGTGGGTTGTCCCTCTGGTACCTATTTAATGGCTTCTTCAGTAGATTCCATTGGGCTAAGGTAATAGCATCATTCCTAGAGAGGACTGGCCCATACACCATGCCCCTCTTCGCTGCCCTAGCCTCAATAGGCGGTGCGGTAACATCAGAGAGCGGTAGGGTTCCCTTTATCCTAGTTGAGTCGTCACCCAGCTTAAATGGTGGTCCACCTATGGTAACCGGGGTGCCTATATATGAGGGCGGGTTAATTAATCCTAACTTAAGCTTACCAGGCTGGTTGATTGCACTTATCATAGTAGTTGAGGTAGCTATGCCGGCCCTAGCAGTCTACATGGTTTACCTATACACTAGGCCTAGGAGAGAGAAGCCAACTCAGGTGGTTGAGTACTAGGGTGAGATCATGGTCTCCCCAGTTGTGGTAACGGTGGCCTTAATTGCATGGGCCTTCTCAGTGCACTTGCCCCTAGTGTACACTGTGCTTGGTTTAGGTTGGTTACTGCCTACGCTTGAGCTATTGGGGTATAGGAGTGGTAGGAGGACTTACATTGACATTGCCCATGGCTTATCAAACTACTTAATAGCAGTGTACGCCATAGGTGGGGTCTTTGGAACAATAGTGACGGTGTTCTTAGCAGGTCTACTGCCGGTCTTCACTAACATAGCTGGTGTACTGCTTTGGCCAATTTGGGGTATTGCAATAGTGTTTGGTGTAGCCATAGCTCTACCCCTCATAGGCTTATACTACAGGTCATTCAATAGGCTTAGCCCAATTAAGCATATTACAGTGGGTTACGCCATGGCTATTACTTTAACTGTAATCCCAGCAATGTTTAGACTAGTGTTCGCGTTCATAAACTACCCTGCAGGTGTTTTAATAACCCCAAGCAGTGCATCAAACACAGGCTTTACGCTATCTGTTAATTTAACCGAGACTTTAAGTAACCCAACCTATCCACCACTACTCCTGGCCACCTTATTCGGGGCAATAGCCATGACGGGCATCTTACTGTCATCAATACATGGCTGGAGGTATGCATCAAGTAGGGATGAGTACCATGAGCTGGGACATAGGGTCGGTAATATAGTGGGCTTAACCTTCGGCATCCTATACTCAATCTTCGTCATCTGGTACCTCTACACTGTTTACCAGTATTCACCGACTGTCGCATGGTCTATACTTGGGCATCCACCCTCATACTTACCGTCAACATTCTATGATCTATATAAACCCACCTTTAACCTTAGCTGGATGTTTTACATGAATATTGTCCTTGGAGCCATAATATTAGCCCTACTAGTGGTTTCAATTAAAGTAACCAGTAAACCCATTGAGGCGCTTAAACTCATATTAACACCAATGCTGATGGATTCAGCTGAGGTAATGAATGGGTTAGCTCACGTACCTTACGCCATTGTTCCACCGGTTACCGCAGCTGAGGCGCTGATTAAGGCATACGGCCTAAGCTTCGCCCTTAATGTGGCTAAGTGGTTAACGATTAGTCAACTCTTAACTCCACAAATCAATGCATTACTAAGCCTTGTTTCGGTTCAACCAGGCCTATTATTAGGGAGCCTAGTCTTCTTCGCATTCTTTAATGCACTATTGCTTTACGTAATATACGCTGTATTATCTTGGAGGAGGAGTTCAGCCTAAGTGTGGAATTAAGTTTAAACACTAATCTTAATCATTATTCTTCCATTCCTCTGGGGTGAAAATAACCTGGTAAGCGCCTCCCTGGCTTCACTTAATTCATAATACTTATCAACCTTAACCTTAAGCTTACCCATAATGTTAACTAACTCAAGTAACTCCCTCCTGGTCCCACCAGTTGAACCAATTAACTTAAATTGATTAGAGTACAGTAACGATAATTGAATCTTAACCTCCCCACCAGTCAATTGACCAAAGGTAACCCACCTACCACCCCTCCCAAGCAGTGATACGCTTACACTCCATGTTCTCTCCCCAAGTGGATCAATAACCACGTCAGCCATTCTACCATCAGTAGCCTTCTCAACCATATCCTTAACATTATTAATTGAAGCAACGTAATCTGCACCTAATTCACTAACCCAACTCTTACCGCTTACCGCAATTACCTTAGCCCCCATTAGCTTACCTAATTGAACAGCAAATTGACCAGTGTTACCGGATGCACCAAAGACGACTAGTGTTTCTCCAGCCCTTAAATTAGCCTCCCTGAGGGCGTGGTATGATGTTAATGCGGCAACAGGTAGACTTGCCGCCAAGTCCCAATTAACATCACTAGGTAGTTTAATTAAATTCCTATCAGGCACAACAGCGTACTCAGCCCAACCACCATTAGTTACTATGCCCACTATGCCACCATTCCTGCATAGGTTCTCCATTGAGGCTAAGCATAAGTCACAGGTACCGTCGAAAACCCTACCATAAACCACCACCTTGTCACCAGGCTTAACAGTTGACACATGATCCCCCACCTCCTCAACAATACCAGTGAATTCAGCACCAGGTATATGTGGCATTGGTTTAACCCACCTTGAAGTAACAGTATAGTAATCCACAGGGTTAACACCGGATTCAACAACCCTAATGACTACCTCATGGGGATTAGGCTTAGGCCTACTTAACTCAACCACCCTTAAGTCATTTAAATCACTCTTCTCGAAAACAATCGCCCTCATGAAGACACAGCACTAAGCATATTAAATAAACTTAACACTCACCCTAACCTCTACTGAACAATAAAATAGCTTTAAGCTTATTTAATGAGTAATGTAGTTTCAGGCTTGACCAAATAATTTACCGAGGTATGTTTGCATCCAATGGTCCTTCTGCTCAGTGTACTCACGCTTTGGATCAGGGTCCTTAATAACCTTCGGCGGCTGCTGTGTGTAATCAAACCCAAATTGAAGACTTAAGGTCTCCAACCTACCTTCCACGTTACCTAAGTATGCCCAACCAATGAAGGCATATTGCGTATTAACCCTATCATTAATCCCAAGATCCTCCATTATCTTACTAACCACAAATAGTGCACTTTCAAAAGCTATTTCCTGATTCTTGGGGTACGGCAGCTTTGCGACATCACCAGCAGCTAACACGTCATCATACTTAACATTCCTTAAGTCCACTGGTGACCTAACGTTAAACCATTCATCACCTAAGCCGGATTCCCTAATAAATGATGGGGCTCTATTTGGTTCAAGCATGGCAAGTACATTGAACTTATACCTCTCACCACTCTTGGTGGTAACCTCATGGTCATTTAGCTCCACTATTTCCTGGTTAGTAATTAACTCTATTCCAGCCTTATCATAAATCTCCTTAACCTTATCAGCTATTGCAGGTGGCTGTGTCTTATCATTGGCATCTATGTGAATGACCTGAACCTTATCCCTAACACCCCTATGCTTAAGGATAGTATGAGCCAGTAGGGCGGTTTCAGTGGGTGCTGGGGCACAGCGGTAGGGTGCCTTTGGTGCGTACACCAGTACTGTACCTTGGTTAATTAACCATAATTTATTCTTCAGTTCCATTAACATGCCTGGGTCATAAACATTAGTGTTAATCCACCCCCACTTATCATATCCATTAATCCCACTTCCATCAAACACTACCCCAGGCGCGATTACTAGGTAATCGTAACTTAATGAACCACCCTTAGCCCCATATGGTGGTGATTCATTATACTTAACAATCCTATTCGCTGGATCAATCCCAGTAACTGTGCCATAGATTATTTTAATTCCCTTCAACCCCACATTGTGGTAACCCCTAATTATCCTCTCAAGCTTCTCCTCATTAGTTAACACTAGTGGTCTAGTTGGTCCACCTACATAGTATGGTTCCTTAGTCAATACGGTAACCTCAGCTTTAGTGCCTATTCTTTGAGTCAACGTGGTTGCTACGGTTAATCCAGCTATCCCACCACCCACTATTAATATCCTGGGCATTGTTATTCCCAGGAGTCAGAGGGTTAATAAATCTTTGCTCAATCAAATTTATATTATTTATAATAACGTTAACTTAGCATCATAAATTTCTTAAATATAATTAGCTAAACCTAAAATTAAACTAAAACCCTTAACCCTATGTAAGCTTAATGAGTAATCCTTAAATATCGAATACCGTTCAGTATTCATGGCTAAAAGCATAGGTATATCCTTTGCTGTGGGTAGGAGGGAGACCGTGCCTAGGACTATGGAGATAATGAGGAAAGCCTCAGAGCTGGGTTTCACTGAGGCATGGTCTGGAGTGGGGCTTGATAACTTGGATTTAGTTAAGGATATTGCCAAGTTGGCTAATGAACTAGGCTACTACTATTTCGTGGACATTAATCCCAAGGTGCTCTCAGACCTAGGCGTATCTCCAAGCGACTTAAGCTTCTTCAGGAAGGTAGGCATTAAGGGGGTTAGGGCTGACTGGGGCTTTAACCTGGAGCAATTAGCAACAATGGCTAATAATGACCTTGGAATTAAGGTCGAATTAAATGCAAGTGTTTTCCCACTTGATGAATTAGATAAGCTGCTTAGATTGGTTAAAAAGCCGGAAAACCTAATGGCCAGTCATGACTGGTATCCATGGGAGTACACTGGATTAAGCCTTGAGGATGCATTAGCTAAGTCAAAGGAGTTCCACACTAGGGGTATACCTGTTGGCATATTCATATCCGTTAAAGATGGGGAAAGAACCACGGTGGAGAGCCTTAGGCACATGGATATTGAGAACTCAGCCTCAATACTCCTCAACTCAAGATACATAGATAGGGTACTCATAGGTGACCCACTGCCATCTGATGAAGACCTAAGGAAGGTGGCTAATGCTAAGCGGAGGACTAGAATAAGGGTCATTGTTTACGACGGCTTAACCGAGGAGGAGGCTAAGGTGTTTAATAGAGAGTTCCATGATGTCAGAATTAAGGAGAAGACAATTGGATTAACTGCAGCCGGTGAGAACAACATTAAACCAAGGAACATTGTTAGGAGGTTTAAGGGCGCGGTTACTGTAGTGAATAATAACCCCCAGTACATCCAGGTCTGGATATTTAAGGATGATGCACCACCAAACCCCAGGTTCAACGTTATAGGTGAAGTATACCCAGAGGACATGGTTATTGTAGAGCATCTTGCTGAGAGGACTAAGAGTATACTATCAGTACCCATTGGTGATGAGCCACCGGTAGTTCTTGAACCATACAAATCCGCTTAACTTATAAACACCAACTCAGTAGTAGGCGAGGGTTCCTTGACTTGGTTAAACAGGGACGTCATATCATCCCTGGACTTCAACAGGGAGGATTTAATGCAACTCTTCAATGAGGCTAAGGAAATGGAGAATTACGCTAAATCCAAGTTAAATATACTTGACGGTAAAATCATGGCTACAGCCTTCTTTGAACCAAGCACAAGAACTAGGTTAAGCTTCGAGGCTGCAATGTTAAGACTTGGTGGAAGAGTGTTAGGCTTTGGCTCAGTGGAGGCATCCTCAGTGGCTAAGGGTGAGAGTCTTGGTGACACTATTAGGATGCTTGACTCCTACTCAGACATAATAGTAATACGCCACAGCCTTGAGGGCGCAGCTAAGTATGCCGCTGACATAGCCACCGTACCAGTGGTGAATGCCGGTGATGGTACTCAGAATCACCCAACCCAAGCAATGCTTGATGCATACACCATTTGGAGGGAGTATGGGCGAATAGATGATTTAACAATAGGCATACTGGGTGACTTAAGGTACGCCAGGGTTGTCACCTCCCTAGTTCAATTACTAAGTAACTTTAAGGTTAAGCTACGCTTAATATCCCCTGAGATACTGAGGCCTAGGAGGGAGCTTGTGGACTTCATGAGGATGAGGGGAATGAGTTATAGCCTGCATTTAAACCTTAATGAGGTTTTAAGCGAACTAGATGTACTCTATGTGGTTAGAATACAGAGGGAAAGGTTCCCTGACCCGGTGGAGTATGAGAGGGTTAAGGGAAGCTTCAAGGTTACTCCAGAATCATTAATTGGCGCTAAGGATACATTAATAGTACTCCACCCACTGCCTAGGGTTGATGAGGTTGATCATAGGTTGGACTCGACAAAGTACGCTAAATACTTTAGGCAATCAGCCCTAGGTGTACCCCTTAGAATGGCTCTCCTTAAACTAGTGCTCAAGGGTGATTAGACACATTGCCTAATACTGGGCTGTATCCTTTTTTCGAGTTAATAAATGGCTTTTTGTTTTCATTTGTGTTTATTTTCTTTGTTTATAACCCATTTGGGGAATTCCCATAAGCTTTATAGTCCCTTCCCTGTAAGCCTTGGCCCTGGTACGTGAGGGTGGCCGAACCACCGTAGCCCACCCGAGGGAGACCGCAGTGAACCCAAGGGTGGTAAGGCCATCAACAACCACCCTCAGGTGAGCGGTTAAAGTGGCTTAATACTTATAAATCAGGGGCATCCCTTTAAATCTAATTGTGGTTAAGGTTCCGGTTAAGTTAGTTAGTTGGGATGATATAGTAACGTGGGCTTCAACCCTGGCGAATAGGATAATTGAAAGCAAATGGATCCCAGACGTGGTTGTGGCCATAGCTAGGGGCGGTTACGTCCCAGCTAGGTTACTCTGCGATAACTTAGGAATCAATGACTTAGTTAGCCTACAGGTAGTTCACTGGCCTAGTAGTGCTCAAGTTTCCGAGAAAGCATACATCAAGTATCCGGTTGCTCAAATAGACCTAAATGGTAAAAGAGTTCTAGTGGTTGATGACATTGTTGACACCGGTGACAGTGTAATAATTGCTAAGGATCACGTCATCTCAAGGTGGCCTAATGCCGATGTTAAGACAGGTGCCCTACAGTGGATATCAACCGTAGCCAAATTTAAACCAGACTACTACGCCTATGAGGTTAAGGAGTGGGTGTGGTTCATGTATCCCTGGAACCTTGTCGAGGATTTGTCAAACTTCATCAGGAGGATAATGAGCGAGGAGTATAAGGCAAGTAGCAAGGTAAATTGGAGCTTAATGGAACTAACAGATAAACTAAGCGAATGGTATGGGGATGAGATCCTTAAAGTACCATTATCCTACTTAAGTAGAGCTATAGCAAGCCTTGAGAAGGAAGGATTCATATCCAGACTTAGGGGTAATGACTTTGAGATTATCAAACTAGTTAAATATTAATTTTAATATTTATCAAGTTATTAAAAGTTTAAGCTTACAGTAATCCATAAGCCTACTCGGATTTAACTTTCAACCATTTTTAAACCATATGTGTATGACCGATATATTTAAATAATATTAGCGTAATACTTAAAAAAGGGTTGTAAGGTAAACAAGTGTGAGCCAAGCGCAAAGCGGTCCAATACCAGGGATAGTGATTAACATATTGTATTGGGGAGGTATAATCACAGTACTTGCCATTGCCTATACGATAGATTACTTACTAATACACCTGTGGCTGTATGGTAATGCAGAGTTTAATATTGTGCTTGACACGCTCATACTGGCATCGCTCTTGTCCTTTGATGCATTATCACTGGCCTCAACAATATTCTTCATTAGAAATGCAAGAAACAGAACTAGCTCAGGGCTACTTCTACTTTACGTCATTGGCGCCTTCGCGGTTTTAACATACTACACCTACGTTGTTATGGCCAATCACACCGCAATACTTGTTGAGGTTTACGGCCAGGGTGTAATTGGGGACAAGTACATTGGCTCCGGTATAGTCCTCTATAACATGGGTATAGCATTAATGACCTGGCTAATAGTTCAAGGTAGGGGTAATTTAAATAAGCTTACACACGCAATACCACTACCGTCTATATCACAAACCTTAACTAATAATGGAAGTAAAGGTGAAGATGAGGATGATGCCATTATAATATGTTATGGTGATGAATGCAATATGGATTAAAGTGTTTGCGCTTGATTCCACGTGATCACATAAGGTTAATGCTTGAGGATTTAGTTAAATTACACTGAAAACTAACCGAGTAATGCTTAAGATAGTGTTCCTAGGTTCCGGTGGAGCCATACCTAGGCCCTGCAGGGAATTGCCTGGTGTGTTAATTGAGGTTGATAGGTATAGGATACTTATTGACCCAAGTGAGGGTACTGTTAGGAGATTGGAGGGTATTGGGGTTAGTCCACTTAAGTTAACACATATAATGGTTACCCACCTGCATGCTGATCACGTTAACGGTTTACCAGGTCTATTAGCAACAATGCTAATGCTCAATAGGGTTACCCCAGTAACAGTGATAGGTCCAGTGGGGATAAGTGACTTCGCGCCAACTCCAATTAATTCATCCTTCAGAATTAACATTATTGAACTTAAGCCGGCCAGTGAAATTACCTTAATTGAGTCGGTGGATAACCTGGAGTTAAGATACGTGACCACTTATCATACTGTTCAGAATAATTCATACTCAGTAACATTGAGGAGACCAATCGGTACGTTTAATCCAGATAAGGCTAGGGAGCTAGGCATACCAGTAATCTACTGGAGGAGGATTCAAATGGGTGAAACTGTTGCGTTGCCGGATGGCAGGGTTATTGAACCAACTATGGTTATGAGCAATGTGGGTAATAGGTCATTAACAGTGACGTACACTGGTGATACTTCACCGGGCGATGGCGTGGTTAAGCTAGCTAAAGGCTCATCAGTACTTATTCATGATTCAACATACTTACCTAATGATGCTAAGGAAGCTGAGAGTAGGGGGCATTCAACATGCCTAGACGCTGCATTGGATGCTAAGGAGGCTGGCGTTAAGTTACTGGTACTTACTCACATGAGCTTTAGATACGGTTACGAATACTACTGGGATTTCCTTAAATGCGCCAGTGACGTTTTTCCACACACCTTAACCGCTAAAGACAACATGATTATCGAAATCTAACCCACAGCCTCTAATAAATGTAATATTGATTCTTTTCAGAGTGAACTAAATGAAGCCAATTGAGGTTGAAGCAAGTTATCCTCTTTCTGAATTTTGCACGTTTATGCGTCCGAATTCGTCAATAACATTAGTGAGAATGCTGCTGGCTAACATAATATCATTAATGTTAATATATTCAATTGGTCCATGGCTGAGTGTTGGGTCTCCTGGCCCATAGGCAGCTAGGTTTAATGTTAATTTGGCTAAAATAGCCATGTCACTTGTACCTAATTTCCTCGAGAGGAGTGGCTTAACATTATTCCTTAAGCTTGCCCTCACTAATGACCTAACCACTGGATTATTAACATTGACAGTTATGGGATCGGTACAGTCAATAACCTTAGCGCACTCAATACCCTCAATAATGTTACTAAGTTCCCTACATGATGAATTTAACGGTATCCTAACATTGACAGTCATTATGCATTCAGTTGGTACCTTACTTGGGTGATCACCGCAGTTGATGACTGTGGGTGTTACAGTATATGATTCAGTTGATTGCCCATTACCAAGCTTACCAGCCATGATATTGAAGGTTGAATAGACCTTCAATATTGGGTTATCCTCAACTCCAGGTCCAGCAGTGTGTCCTCCTTGGCCAAGGCACTTAATCTCAACCCTGGCGCTCCCCCTATAGGAGTATGCTATATGCATGTTAGTTGGTTCACCAACAATTATACCATCCGGTTTAGGGACATTACCTCTAATTAGACTTAGTGACCCTAAGCTATCGCTCTCTTCTCTAGTTACTAGAGTCAATACTAGGGTTATCTCAGGTTTAGAATTTAGGAAAGCGGTAATCATTGATGCAAGTGGTCCCTTATCATCAACAGCACCCCTACCATAAACTAAGTCACCCTCTTCCTTAACATCAATGAAGCCTGGCACAGTATCCATATGCGCATGCAGCCATAAAACCCTCCTACCATTACCCCTTACTGCAAGTACATTACCAGCATTATCAATCCAAGCCTCAACGCCACGTTGCCTAAGGAAGCTTGAAATAAAATCAGCAATCCTCCTTTCCTCACCACTTGGACTATATATTCTCAGTAAGTCAATCAACAGTTCCTTAACATCATTCTTACTTAATGTCATTGGTAAGAAGGGGGTTAATTGGGTTTAATTAATTTTAACCCATTACTTAAGGTATTGCGGTGGTACTTGGGTTAAATTCTTCCTAACAGCCTCAATACTCTGCATAAACTTTTGCTTCTGCTCTTGGGTTAGGCTTAATTCAATTATCTTCTCAACACCATTTTTACCCAATACCACAGGTACCTCGGCGAAAACATCCTTCACACCATATTCACCATCAAGGTACACTGAGGCTTCAAAAACCCTCTTCCTATTCTTCTTTATTGAATCAACCATTAAGGCTAAGCCAGCTGCTGGACCCCAGTTGCTACTGAATCCCCTTAAGCTTGTTATATCAGCGCCTGCTTGAATAGTCTTCTTAACAATATCATTATACTGATCCTGAGTTAGGAATTCTGTTAAAGGCTTACCGTATACGAAGGATGCTTCAGGGACAGGGTACATGTTTTCACCATGCTGCCCAAGCACAACCGGGATTATTGACTCTGGCGCTATTCCAATTATCTGGGAAGCGTAGTAAGCCATCCTATTAGAATCGAGGACACCGCTAAAGCCAATAACCCTATTTCTAGGGAACCCAAGTCTCTTATATAGTACATAAACCATTGCATCAAGCGGATTAGTTGTTATAATTACTATTGAATTAGGGGCATACTTCTTTACCTGATCCGCGACTGATGAGACTATTTCAGCGTTCTTGCCGGCTAACTCCTCCCTAGTCATGCCTGGTTTCCTAGCTAGGCCTGCAGTAATTATGACAATATCACTACCCTCCATGTCCTTATAATCGTTACTGCCCTTATATCTGACGGATTTCCCTAATATTGCCGCTGCATGATTAAGATCAAGGGCCTCTCCTTGGGGTAGGCCCTTGATTACATCTATTAGCGTTACTTCATTATCTAGTTCATAGAACATTAGGAATGCCGCCGTTGTTGCACCTACTCTACCTGATCCCACTATTGTTATCATAATTTGCTCTACTTACCCTTATTTTATAAGTTTTTCCGTGGGATTTTCTTGACTTAAGGGTATTTTTCCACATTCTATTAAAGGTATTTCTAATTAAATATAAAGTTGAATTATTGACAAAGTTTAAGCATTTCTAAACAATAGGTCTAGGTAATTAAGTAGGTACTCTAGAGATGTATTGTTAAGTAAATAACTTCTTAAGTCAAGGTACCTACTTATGAATTCCCCACTTAACCCCTTAACAACATCATCGATCTTATCAAACCTATTAGCCATCTTGAAACTAAATGGCACATCTAAACCTAAGGCCTCAAGCGCCCTTAACTTTAAGTCTTGAGGACCATTAATGAGTGTATGCCTTAATTCCTGACTATTAAATGATCTAGAAACATATGTATCATAACCAGATTCTATCAGTATGTAGTCGATTATTCTACTTAAGAGTGCTAAACTACCAACCCTACTGTACTTCCTGTTCGCTAGTTCATCAGTTATAACCCACTTAGTTATTAATACTGGGTCATTATGAGCCTTAGCTACAGCTATTAGCCTTAATATTGAGTATTCATCATCGTTAATGTTTATCTTAATCGATACTAAATCATCAATATCTACTGATGATTGGTCATTAGTGTATGTTATTATTACTTCACCTGGCTTAATCCTATCTAACGCATCATTAATGAATTCCTCACTAATCACCATCTAATTGACTAGCGTCTTCAGGTTAATAAACCGTTCACTATTTTAATATTGAACCTAGTAGGGTTAGGTTTATAAATTCCGAAATCTATACCGTTATCGGAATCGAGTATGCCTGGAAATTTATTTAAGAACCAGCGGGCTAATGGTAATGAGGTAGTACCAATGAGGAGTAATACTAGGTTATATCTAAAGGTGGCAACATTACTTGTTAGCGCTACATCGATTACCGAATTTTTAACTGGATTAATCATGAGTGTACCAGTGTTTATTGCTGATGGCTTGCACACAATGCTTGATGTTGTAATACTGGGTTCACTTTACATTGGGCTTGGGCCAACCTTAAAACCACCTGACATGGATCACCCATATGGGCACTTTAAGTACAGGTACTTATCGATGTACACTGTTGCATTAATAATAATGGGTGCGTCGCTTTGGTTGATGGTTGAAACCATTATTAACATTACTAAGGGTGTTGTTGAGAAGGTACCTTTAGACTCAATGTATGTGGTAATCGCTGTAGCTGGTTTAGTGCTGAGTAGGTTACTTTACTTGAGGATTGGTTACATTAAGACGAATGACTTAATACTTAAGCTTGAGTTTAGGCATGCAATAGCCGACTTACTGGATGCAGTACTAATTGCAGCCGCAATGGTTGCTTCACTAGTAATACCCCTAATCCAGCCTATAGCTGTCCTTGCGATAGCAACATACCTAATATATCTAGGGATTAATTACTTCAAGGAGTCAATTAATGTACTACTTGATCAGGTTAATCCAGGCATAGCAAGCAGGGTATATGGTATTGCAAGGGATCATAATGTAGCTGTTTCTGATGTTAAGGTTAAGAATACTGGCAACGGTTACGCAATTGACCTGGTTATTAAGGTTCCAGGTTGGTATAGTGTTGAAGATGCGCATAGGATTGTGAATGAACTTGAAGGTGACATAATGAGAAGTATACCATCAGTAGTAGCCGTGAACACTCATGTTGAACCAGCCTAATTTTAAGGGCCGGCAACCGCCATGTAATGACGCCCCAACTCACCGGTAATGCTTGCTATATCACTATTCTTAAGGTTTGATAAGAAGTTAACATACCTTGTGTAGTAATCCTCAGGTAAACCATACAGGGGTATTATTGAATACATTTGTGTCAATCCCTCTGGTGACTCAGCCCTAACAGTTAACCTCCCCCTCTGATTACCCTTAACCATTTCAACATCATTATCGTTAACTACGCTCATTGACTCGGTTGTCTTAAGTATGAGTTCCTTAACCTCATTAACGTACTTCTCCCTCGTACCTGCTAACGCAATCAAGAAGCCAACACCACCTAAGGGTACGTAAGTTGAGTAGGCATAGTAAGCTAAACCCCTCTTAACCCTAATCTCAACGTAAAGCCTACTAATCAAACCCATGCCGCCTAGGAGCGTATTGAAGGCCATGTAGTTGAAGACTCTGCCATATATTGAGTCCGCAGGGTAGGCAACGGCGATAGTGCTTTGAACCTTACCGCTTAACTTCACTTTAGCTTCACCATCCCCATACCTCCTTACGCTTGGCCATTTTGCATTAGCCGGGGAGCCGCCTATATCCACATCACCACCTATTGCAGTCACTGAGTAGTAGGCTAAGTTATCAAGGGCTCTCCTAACATCCTCAGGCTTAACCCTACTTAAGTCAACCCCAAGAAGAACCTCTGGGTGATTTCCATAGGGTGAACCAGGTATTAAGCCCTTAAGCGCCTCAGCCATTGCCCTTGCAGCTGTATCCTCCCTAGCTACGTTAACCTGCGTTGATGCTTCATTAATTGCCCTATCCAGTAGGCTTAGGTCAACTTTTGTTAATGCATCCCACAGGCCCTTAAGTAGGCTTAAATTACCCTTATGGGTCTTTATTGATACCGTTAATTGATCCCACGAGTTACTGAAGGATACAGTTACCCCATTCTTCTCCAGCTCCATGATTCCCCTTGACCACTTCCATAAGTTAACTAATACCCTTGATAACCCTGGGACATCCTCATTAACTAAACCTAGGTTTAACTTAACGTCAACAACAAGTGATTCACTCCAATGGCTTAGCTTCATTACCTTAGCCATAGTAAACCACCACCGCTGATTTTATAAGCTCCTCCACATGATTAACGTAATCCTCAGCCCCTAAGCTTTGGGCATTACTCATCAGTTTCACTAGGTGTTCTGGGTCATTGGCGAATAACTCACCCACACCGTACAATTGACCAAGCTTACTGGGGGAGTCAATGGTGCTGTATAGCCTAGCCTTAATTCTGGCAATTGCACTATTAACCTCATCGGCATTAGGCTTTTCTGAAATAACCTCAATCAACTTGTTATAGGCCTTATCAGGGTCCTTAACCCCCCTCAATACTATACCGTAGGGGCCATTCATGTACGTTAATTCATAACTGGCGTAAACACTTGAGGCGGTACCATCCTCAACAAGCCTATATAACCTAGCAAACCTAGGTATTGAGGCTGGTTCACCTGCTGTTAAACCATAGGCTAATCGCCTATCGCCAATCAATATGAAATCTACGAATAACTGCCTTGAGAAGCCTTGGGCGTTATGTAAGCCAGGTGACTTAAATAATGTAAGAAGCCTAGGAACAAGTGTTGAACCCTTCATAGTTATCTTAATAACACCGTTGAATTGCTCATCCCAAGGCTCAACATCCCCCTTAACCCCCTCAGGTTCAATCTTACTGAAGTATAACTCAGCAAGCTTTCCCACATCCTCTTTCGTTAAACCTCCCACGGCAACTAGGACTGCGTTAGATGGATTATAGTACTGCCTATAGTAGTTATATAATTCATCACGCTTAACGGTCTCAAGATCCCTCCTAACGCCAATAACCATATGCCTATATGGATGTGAATCCCACATTTTCCTACCAGCCACAAGCATCATCCTAAATTCCTCATCATTCTCACCCATGTCGAACTCACTCAATACAATGTTCCTTTCAAGCTCAAACTCATTTTCAAGAAATAAAGCATTCCTCATTCTCCTAGACTCAATCATGAAGCCTAATTCAGCCTTATCAATGGGGAGAACCTCAACATAGGCTGTTGTATCGTAGGTGGTGAAACCGTTGAAGTAGCCACCAACCCCCTCCACTAGCTCATCAATACTCTTCTCTAGTCCTTTAATACTCCTGAAGAGTACATGCTCAACAAGGTGGGAACCCCCATATATGCCGTCCTTTTCGTTCTTAGCCCCAACATTGTAGAAAACATATATGGCCTCAACCTCACTATTAGGTATGTGTGATCCAACAACCCTTAATCCATTACTAAGCCTTACACTGAACACGTTCATAGTGAAGTATTTTAATTAAGGATTTAAAGTGTTTAGGCATTGAATTCTTGGTTTTTATTTTAAATTAACCAATAGGGTTATTTAACATTAATGAGGTTATTCAATTAATGCCTTTATCGTTCTTTAATAGGAGAGAGGACAAGGTTAGGAGGAAGATGGAGTCCTACAAGGGATGGAGGGTTATTGATGATAACGGTAGAGAATTAGGTAGGGTGGTTTCTGTGGATTATCAAGTGAACCGTGATGGCAATAACTTGATGGTGAAGGTAATGGGCTTAAACGTGAGTAGGGATGGGCAGGTCATTAAATATAGTACCGCTAATAATGTGCTTAAATTTAATGATGAGGAAAGGGTTATTGTTGTTAAGCCTAAGAATGAGCTGGAGGCAACCATTAATGATGTTAAGGCTAAGCTTGAGGATACTGTTAGTAAGTTGAGGAAGGTTAATGAAATGCTCCTTAAGTTAGGTGACGTAATGCTTAACATGATTAGTAATAATGAGAGAATTCCTCAGGATTTAGTGGATAAGTTTAGGAAGATGTTGGAAAATGAGAGGGAAAGGTATGTTAGGGAGTGTGATGAGAGGATTGAGAAGTTGACTAGGATAATAGGTGAATTAGATGCTAGGATTTCCGAAATGGAGACTGAGTATGGTGAGCTTAAGTTGAAGAGTGAGATAAGTCAACTCCAGGATGAAGATAAGGGTAAGCTCATGGCTCTTAAGGATAACTTAGATAGGTTAAGGAATATTAGGAATGAGATAACCATGTTGGTTTATAAATATAGGGGTGAGTGCATTTAGCCAACCCTTAACCTAACCTTAATGTTACTTAGCTTTAATTGAGTATTGGAATCCTTAAAGTTTGGTTCCCTCAGTTCATTAGCCCTCTGGAAGGCCTTAATTAACCCATCAACATCCCTATTCTTAATGAGATCCCAAACCTTAACTGAGGGAGGCTTATAGAGGCAGGTCTTAAGCCAACCATCGCTTGTTAATCTCATTGTGGTGCAGCCAGCGCAGAAGCTTGGATTCATGTAATTCTTCACAATCTCAACCTTAACCCCATCAACACTAAACAGAGGCCTATTATGTAAGTCAACCCTACTTCCAAGGAACCTTCCCCGCTCCATGAGCTGCTTAACTACTATATTTAAGTCAACGTAGTTTTCATCAAATGAAACCTCCCCATACCCAACCGGCATGAGTTCTATTAACTGCAGTGAGAAGCCATGCTTTGCAGCGAAGCTTATTAAATCATCAACCTCATCAACGTTAACCTTAGTAACAACCATGTTAAGCTTCACATTGCTGAATCCAGCATCCTTAGCCTTAAGTAACCCATCAATAACCTTATTAAACACCTTAGGGCTTGTCCCAGTTATGAATGCGTACCTCTCAGGCTTAAGGCTATGTAGTGACACATTCAGCCTCATTAATCCAGCCTCACGAAGCCTTGAAGCTAGTTCGCCGAGGAGGTAACCATTAGTTGTTAAGGATAGGTCCTTGGGCTTCCTCAGACTTAGCTCCTCAATTATCTTAGTAATATCATTACGTAATAGTGGTTCACCACCAGTTAACTTAAAGTCCATTACGCCAACCCTCATGGCAACCTCAGCGGTGAAACCAATGTCCTCAGGCGTCAATGATGGAACATGCCTATTCTGTCCCTCAAAGTGGCAGAAGAAGCAGTTGAAGTTGCATTCACTGTTAACCACAATCCTAAGCTTCAATAATGGTCTACCATACTTATCAATTAAAACCACGCCGTTGACTTTACTTAACCCATTTTTAAACGTTTTTAAGTCAACAAAATTACACTGCATTCCTTAAAAACAAGCGTATTGGTTTGTGGGAAGTGAGGTACTCGGTTAAGCCACGTAGGTTAAAGGAGGGTTCAACAGTAATGCTCATAGCCCCATCGGCGCCCCCTGGTTACCCAGGGAGTGGTTCAACACTTAACATTGGGATTGATTACCTTAGGAGGAAGGGTTTAAAGGTGATACTTGGTGATACTGTCAAGTTCGCCTTAAACAGGGGATTTCACTCAGCCTCAGATGAGGTTAGGGCTAGGGATATCATGAATGCCTTCACTAGGGATGATGTTGATGCTGTATGGTGCTTAAGAGGCATGAGCGGGGCCTTTAGGGTTATTAGGCTCCTCGATTACGAGGTAATTAAGGAGCACCCTAAGGTGTTGGTGGGGTTCAGTGACATAACGGCCCTACAGACTGCAGTGTATGCTAAGGCTGGAGTACCATCATTGCAGGCTCCAATGCTTGACCTTAACGTAACACCTAGTGAGACTGGCCTAAGTAGATTCAAGAGGGATACGGATATGGCGTTAAGTATACTTAAAGGTGAGGTAATGGAGCTTAAACCCCTTCAGGATGGGCCATTTCCAAGAGTAATAACACCAGGTAAGGCAAGTGGCGTAATGATTGGTGGTAACCTACTGAAGTTCCTCCTCCCTCAATCAATACCAAGCTTCAAAATTAACCCAGAGGGTAAGGTCTTATTCATTGAGGAAATAGCGCTACAGATACATAGGTTTGATGAATACTTAACGGCATTAGGACTATTAGGGATTCTTGGGGGAGTTAACGCCATCGTCTACGGTGAAATACCTGAGTTGAGGGAGTGGCAGGTTGGGGGCAGTATTGTTGAGTCAATTATTGATGCCACCAAGACCTATAATCCTAATGCCCCCTCATTCCTAAATTACCCATGTTGCCACGGGGGAGATCAACAGGGCTTAAACACGTACCCAGTACCCTTAGGCATTAATGTTGAGGTTAACGCCGATGATGCAACCGTAATAATGAAGGAGGCCCTCGTTGAGTAAGTGTAATGAGACTTAAATACTCCCAACTAGCCTACACCCAGTGGTTAAGGTAATATTAGGAATTGATGGAGGTGCAACTAAAACTGAAGCTGCGGTAATATCCTATGATGGCGTATTACTGGCCCTTGGGCAAGCCGGCCCCTCAAACCCAGCAGCATTACCCATTAATGAGGTCTGCGATAATATTTCAACAAGCATAATTAACGCGTTAAGGAAGGTTAGCGGTGACATTAACGTTATTGCACTAAGCCTATCAATGGCCGGTTACCTGGGTGGTGTCTGGGATGGTGAAATAAGGAAATGTATAAAGAGCAAACTGGGTGATTACGTTAAGGACGCTAGAATCTACATTACTGAAGACATTGAGGCTGCCCATGCTTCAGCATTCTTAACGGGTGATGGGGCAGTAGGCATATTGGGTACTGGTAGTAACTTCTACGGAAAGTACGCCGGTAAGAGAGCTAGGGTTGGTGGATGGGGGCACTTGATTGATGATGAAGGTGGTGCTTATCATATTGGGGCCTTAGGTTTATCAACAGTAGTGAGGTCATATGATGGTAGGATTGGGGAAACAATCCTAGTTAAGTATGCATTAAGCCAATACTCAGCTTCAAGTGTTGAGGAGTTGGTCGCTAAGGTTTACTCAGCAAAGGACGTTAAAGGTGCTGTGGCTTCCTTCGCTAGGAGTGTTTTTAATGCCGCTAAGGAAGGTGATAAGGAGGCTTTATTAATATTAAGAAGGGAGACCGAGGAGATTGCCTTGGCACTAACCACAGTGGTTAAGAGGCTTGGTGCTACTGAATTGCCCATAGCGTTAATGGGGGGTACATATATGGCTAATAGGGACTTATGGAGACCAATGATTGAGGAGGAGTTAAGTAAACTAATGAGTAGGCAAGTAACCGTGGGTGAACCATTAATAAGACAGTCCTGTGCAGCATCAGTGATACCCATTAATGCTGGTGAACGTTTCAGTGATAGTTACTTAACCAATATTGTTAACTCCTGTAGTGCTAAGCATGAGCAATAGTAGTGAGGTACTTCAATAGAGTTTGGCCTTCATTGCGGCTATTAGTCACTCAGCTTCATCACTTCTTCTTCCCCGTGCCGTCTATGGGAGTGGGAGGCCACTTCCTTTTCCCTCGAGGAGCTTCACAGTTGGCGCCCTCCAATTAAGCATTGAAGGGAAAAATAGTTACGTGAAAGTATCATAGACATGAGTATTGTGAATTCATGGTTAGGTCTAACGTAATGCGTGGATCATGTGGTTCTTATAGTGAGTGTGAAATCTCAATACGTGGAGATTGTTAGTTAAACACTTTTAAACGTATTAAGCCTAGGTTCAGCAATGGTTGAATCTAAGGTTAAGGATAAGTCATTAGCAGCTAAGGGGAGGCTTCAGATTGAGTGGGCTGAATCACACATGCCGGTGCTGATGGCTATTAGAGAGAGGTTCAGTAGAGAAAAACCCTTTAAGGGTGTTAGAATAGCCGCGAGCCTTCACGTTACTAAGGAGACCGCGGTCTTAGCTAAAACTCTAGCTGCTGGTGGTGCAGATGTTTACCTAGCGCCAAGCAACCCACTCTCCACTCAGGATGATGTTGCGGCAGCATTGGCTGAGGAGGGTATTCATGTGTATGCTTGGAAGGGTATGAGTAATAGGGAGTATTACAATGCAATAGGCTTCGCCATATCCTCAGAGCCCATTATAACTCTTGATGATGGGGGTGATGTAGCTGGTACACTGCATAAGTTGGCTTTAGGTATTACTGATGAATCAGTCAAGTACGCCCTTGAGATAGCAGGTAATAAGGATTACGTTAGCCTGATTAAGAAGATACTTGGTGGCACTGAGGAAACCACTACAGGAGTCATTAGGTTTAGGGCTATGGAGAAGGATGGGAAGTTAATGTACCCTATAATAGCTGTTAACGACTCCTATACTAAGTATCTTTTCGATAATAGGTATGGTACTGGTCAATCAACTTGGGACGGAATAATAAGAGCAACTAACCTACTGGTTGCAGGGAAGGTAATCGTAATAGCAGGATATGGGTGGGTTGGGAGGGGAGTTGCAATGAGGGCTAGGGGGCTTGGGGCTAGGAGGGTTATAGTTACTGAAGTCAACCCTATAAGGGCCCTTGAGGCAGTCTTCGATGGATTCGAGGTTATGCCAATGAATGAAGCAGCTGAAATAGGTGACATATTCATAACAGCCACAGGTGACATAAGGGTCATAAACCTCGACCACATGTTAAGAATGAAGAATGGTGCTGTATTAGCTAATACGGGGCATTTCAACGTTGAGATTGATGTGGAGGCCCTTGAGAAGAATGCTAAATCCAAGAGGGAGATCAGGCCATACGTGGTGGAATATCTCCTGCCTAATGGTAAGAAAGTATACTTAATAGCAGAGGGTAGGTTGGTTAACCTAGCAGCTGCAGAGGGGCATCCAAGTGAAGTAATGGACATGTCCTTTAGTAATCAAGCATTAGCAGCAGAGTATATTTTGAAAAATAAGGGTAAATTAATGCCGAGGGTTTACAGGTTACCTCAGGATATTGATGAGGAGATAGCTAGACTTAAGTTGACCTCAATGGGAATTAGATTTGATTCCTTAACTGAGGAGCAGGCTAAGTATATTTCAAGTTGGGAGACTGGCACATAATAGATCCTTAATGCTAAGGATGAGACAACGTTAGGGTTAAAACTAAAAGCAGTAATACCGATTGTGGGCTCTAGCGATGGTTTAAGCGACCTAGAGAGAATGATATTGGCGCACATCTATAAGTATGGTCCAGATACACCATGGTTACTTGCTAGAAGACTTCTTGGGGCAGCCGGCTGGAGCCCAATAGTACCTGAGGATGAAGTTGAGAAGGCGTGTAAACACCTTGTTCAAATTAATCTACTTCAGGAGTTTAAAGGGAGTCTGAAAGGAAAGGTAACCAGTTCTGTTAAACCATGGCTTAAGGTTAAGCAACATAACCCTGAAAGAAGAGGCAGGGGAGTTTACTATGATTTAACTAAGGAAGGAAGAAGAATAGCAGGGTATATTTGGAAGAATGATATAAGAAATTTAAAACATAAGAATCATTTAAATTACTATATTTTTAAAAATCAAGGCAATAGTAAAAATAAGAAAAGTTAATAAATGATTTAAAACTATATTAATGGGACCATATTGTAGATACTCAAAATGACAAACAATAGATAGTACCTAAGTTTTAATATAATTATCTATTAATATTTAATGTATTTTAGTAAATTGTACGCGTTCTTCCACAATACTGTATCAGCCTTATCACCTAATATACTATTTAATGTACTTAGTTTTTCAATTGATTCAAATCCACTTATTACTTCATCAGGGTACATTCCAAGGAAATCAGTACCTATTGCTACGTGTTCCCAGCCGTAGTTCTCGCCAATATACCTAATATTATCCACCACACCCTCAATGCTTGGTTTAGGTAATAGTGATGGTATTGCGGTTACCCCTATGACACCTCCAGTCTTAACAACAGCCTCTATCATTTCATCATCAAGGTTCCTGCGGGAATCCTTAAGTTTTCTAGCGTTAGCGTGGCTAACTATGATAGGTTTTTTAGATATTGATGCAACATCAAGCACGGTCTGCTTACTTGCATGAGCCAAGTCAATTAATAAGCCAATATCATCAGCTAACCTAACTAATTCCTCACCCTCTCCCGTTAAGCCATAATCCTTCTTCGAGTTGCATGATGCCGCAAACTTAGTATCATAGTTCCAGGTTAATTGAATTACCCTAACCCCCAGATTCTTAAGTATGTATAAGTCATAGATGTCTCTTAATGCATCAGTTCCCTCTAGGGATATGATGATGTTAACTTTGCCTAAGGAGTCATCAGGACCCTTAATTATCTTAACTAACCCCCTCCTCTCTAGGTAATAGTAGAACTTAAGATGATCCAGTATTAGGTCAAATGAAAAGTGTGTCGGGTTAGTTACTCTACCGTAGAGGGTTATTACCTTATCAGCACCCTCATTCCAAGTCCTGACATGGGGATATATTGCTGCAAATACCAGTGCTTGGTCAAATTTAGCTAATTGAGCTATGCTTGATTGAGCTGGGCCATTGATAGTATCATTGAAGTACTGTGATGTTCCCCATGATATATCCTCATGTAGATCAGCGATCTTCATAAATAATTAGAGCTTCATAAGTTTTAAAGCTATAACGTTATTAAATCTAAATCAGTTAAATTTTAATACAGCAACTAATTGTGAAGCAGTGCAGTATAAATTAAGTGCCTCAGTGGAATTAATTCTATTAATTGTGTATGCCTTAATGTGGTCGGTGGTGCCGCTTTATGCATTATTCTCAACTTACATTCTCTATGCTAGTGGCTTAACCTTGATTGAAATAGGTGTATTCAGTACATCCTATAATGTAGCATCCATGATTGGCCAATATTCCTTAGGTTACTTATCAGATATAATGAGGAGTAGGAGAAGGGTAATAATTGTTGATTTACTTGCGGTGAGCCTCCTAACCTTTTTCATAATGTTAAGTATGCGGACAATATACTATATGGTGGTATCAGTGCTTATGGGGTTCTTAGCCGGGGGATTCTCAACACTTATGTTGGCTTCATCATCTGAAATATCAGTGGCGAAGTTAGGTAGGAGCATTAGTATTGTTAGGATTGGAGGAGCCATTGGCTGGATAGGAGGTAGCTTAATAATACCACTTGTAATAATTAAATCATCACTAAGATACGCCTTCTTATTCGCGTTAATTGAGTCGCTAATAGCGCTCACCATAGTGACGTTAATGCTTAAGGAAACCTACTCCACTAAATTTACGACTAAGCTTACTTTAAGCACATGGGCTGCATTATCACTATACTCATTAATAGCGGGATTAACAATATCATCAGCATCCTGGTTCCTACCTGTCTACGTCTTCATTAAGCGTGGTTCAATATTATACTTAGGCGAAGTTATTGCAGCTGGTGCAGCGGCTGAGGTACCAATCATGATTATTACTGGTAGGTTATTTGATAGTAGTTCATTGTTTAGGAAGCACTTATTTATCATTAATGGTGTAGCATTATCCCTAGCCTTCACATTATACTCCATTGTACCATTAAGTGCACTATACTTAGCTCAAGTAATTAGGGGTATTGGTTACGCATTATTCATTATATCAACCCCAGCATTACTTATGAGTTTAGGTGTAGAGAGGGGTAAGGGGTCAGCGGTATTCTTTACAATGTTCTCAATGGGTTCAATACTAGGTGGATTAATTGGAGGCGTTGTTTCAACAATAATCGGCGTGAGGAACTTATTCATTTTACTTTCCTTACTCTTCCTCCTTGTTTCATTAGCAATGAACATTGCGTTAAGAAGTAGAGTTCATGAGGTTCAACAGAGTTTAAAGAACTAACACCAATTAGCTCTATTGTTTAATATACCTTAGGAGTAATTCCTTGCTCTTAGCAACACCAGTATCGTAATCCTCCCTACCCTCATACTCCAGTGAAACCCAACCATTAAAACCATACCTCCTAAGCATGTTGAAAACCTTATCATAATCAATATCCAGAGTATACCACACACCACCGCCGAAGTAGGTCTTGGCATGAACCATTGCGGTGTAGGGTGCTATCATCTCCAGTTGCTCATAGGTATCTTCAATGAAGTTACCAATGTCCATTATAGCCCTAAAGTACTTTGATGATACGTCATTAAACATTTTCACCATGTTAGAGGCCTTACCTGAAATCCCCCAGTGATTCTCGAGACCAAGTATGACTCCTAGATCCTCAGCAGCGGGTAGTAGGCTTCTTATCGACTCCTCAACCCACCTTAAGGCATCCTCCTCACTGTAGCCAGGTAATGGAGGCTCCTTGCCCTTATTCTTCATTAGTTCATCAAAACTCTTAATTGTCCTCCACCTACCTGAATTAATCCTGATTATAGATGCTCCAAGAGAGTAAGCTGCGTTTATCCACTTCTTAACGAGTTCAATTTCCTTATCTCTTGAACCGGTAAGTGGATTAACGAAATCATTGTGTATTGATACTGCGTATATGCTTAACCCAAGTGTGAAAGCAGTCCTCTTAACCTCCCTTAAATCCCCAGTACCCAGCCCCCTTAGGTGATCCTCAAGAATTTCAACTCCACTGAATCCATGCCTAGCCGCCTTCTCTAGGTAATGGTTAATGGGCATTTTCTCACCTTCAAAGTGCCAGAAGGAGTATGTTGAAACTCCCAGGTTCATAATATGTAATATCGTAAGTCCACTATTTAAGTATTAACATATAACTAGCCCCTTAAGTTATATTTGAGAATCAGCATTGATTTACCGAACCTGGATAATACGTTAGCTAACCCCTCAGGTTTCCTTTCACTTAACCATAGTTTAGCGTATGCGTCAATTATACTCCAGTAATCATCAGCCTTAGCCTCACCCCTAATTGCCTTTAACCCAAGTTCCATCATTCTCCTAATCAATTCTAAACTTTCAGGAAGCTTTACGTCCCTTAGCTCAGCAAGTATTCTGCTCCACTCATCCTTAATCATCTCCTTAGCCTCATTACTCATTGTGCTTAACCTATCCAGATATATAACATTCTTTATATTGTAGGACACTATTCCCTTACCAAATAATTTACGGGCTTTCAAAACCCCCTCATCTTCACCACTTAACCTAATCCACTTAGGCTCCCAGTCACCCATACCCTCAGCAATCTCCATTGAAGCTAGTATTAGAGGTGTTAGGTAGGTGAACAAGCATTCTTCCCCATCATCACCCCATGCGGTTATTAGGAATCCGCCCAGTCTCCTCTCCCTAGCGGCTGCTAGGAAATTTTTGACGTTCGTTAATGCTCTCTCGAAGTCTGGGTAGAACCTATTCCAGTTTGATAAGCCAGGGCATGCTAGTTGGTTACCATAGCGTCCAACCTTATCTATCATGTTTCTGAAATCCTCTACGCCTAATGGTTCATAGTTCCAATTAGCTATAATTACTTCATCCCACATCTTGTCATTTATAACCCCCTCCCATATGCTCCTCTCCTCGCTTGGTAAATACATGCCTGTCAGCATATCACCCCAAACAATCGGTACCTTACCATACTTCTTAACCATGTTTAATATAGCCCTATAGTGCATTAAGTATAGTTCAGGACCCTTAAAGACGAAGCCAACCTTATCAAGACTCCTACCCCTACCCAGTGACCAAGTTTCATCACCACCAACGTGTATTAGCCTTGACTTACTTGTCTCAAGAACATCCTGAAGTAGCCTTAATGCAAAGGCCCTCGCATCCTCACTACTTGCATCTAATGTACCATCGCGTGGAATCCACCAAAGTTCCTTAAACCTACTGTACTTCGGTAGCGACAGTATATTCTCCATGTGACCCAGTAGCTCCAGTGATGGTACAACTTCAATACCGTATGATTCACCATAGTTAACTATCGTGTTCCACTCCTCTTCACTTAACCTACCCCTTAAGGTACCTATGTCTGGGTAACTCCTCCATGGGTAAAGGTCCTCCAGGTAGATGAAGAAGTAATTATACTTAAGTAGGAACAGCCACCTGATTATGTCCTTAAGGGTTTCAAGATTCGGTACACCACCCCTAGCAACATCAAGGTGGAAGCCCCTTATCTTAAAGCTAAGTTCCTCGTAAATCTCGACACTAGGCATAAAGCCCCTCCTCTGCATTGTTAATTGAATGATTGTTGCATAGCAAATCTGCCTATTCCCCCTAGCGTTTATTGAACCATTGCTAACGCTAATTGAACAGCGGTCACCCTCCTCCTCACTTAATTTAATTTCCCAAGAACCCTTAGGTATATTGAAGTCTGAGGCTATGTTGCTGGGTAGATTACTGAAGCCGTCGAACGTAAACCATTCACCATTGAACTGCAGTTGCTTAGGCTGTGGTACTATTAGAATTTCCTCACCCATATCCATAGCTACTAATACAAGCGTAGCCTTAATAAACTTAGGAGTCTATTAAGCTTGATTAAGCGTCTTTAAGATTAATTGAATTAACGTAGTTTCACCATCATTATGCTTCACTTAACCGTAGGGTTAACATGAATATTCTCGTAATGGGAATATTTAAAAGTAAATAAGATATTGTGTACACTTATGGATTCCTGCCAAACCATTGGTTTCTCCGCCATTGAGAATGATACGGCACTTAAGGGTTCAAGAGTTATTTTAACAGCGAAAGCTTCAATAAGTGGGTCTACGTATGACTTAACCATAAGGCAATTGCCGCTAAGCGTAATGACACTTAGCGTTGAGTTAAATGAATCCAGTGGGTTCGTTGAACCTAAAAGCGTTAGGACTGATGTTGGTGAATTCTCATTAGTCATTGATACTAGTCCATTATCCCTGACGGTGCTGAGGGCTGGTAAGGTAATATTCACTAATAAGGTTGCGGTAGGTGGAGGTTACTTCCGTAGGGTTAACAATGAATTGCATGTTCCATTCTCAATAGGGCCAGGTGAGGGAATATATGGTGCTGGTGAGTGGTTTGGTAGGCTTAATAAGGTTGGGCAGAGACTTGAGGTGTATGTTGTTGACCCAGGGGGTTTACCTAATGATAAAACCTACGTGGCTTACCCCTTCTTCTGGTCCACAGAGGGTTACGGCCTACTCATAGACACCTACTGTCACGTTACCCTGGACTTTGGTTCAAGGTACCTTGGGGTTGGGGAATTGATAATACCCAGTAATGTTAACATGTACTTAATCCTATCCAATGAACCAAGTAAGATCATTAAGGCATTCTGGGAGCTCACAGGGCACCCTGAGATACCGCCCTTATGGTCCTTCGGCGTCTGGTACAGCTTATGGAGGGATACTGGTTACATGTATTCTGAGTATAGGACACAAGATGATGTTGTTAAGTTTGCTGAGGAGGTTAGGAGACGCGGATTACCTGGTGATGTAATTCACATAGACCCAATATACACCTTTAGACCCATTAGGAGATCACTAGTGAGGTTCCTAGGGGAACTAGGCCTTAGTGAAAGTGAATTAAAGGAACTTGAGGAGTACCATAGGATTAACGGTAGGTGGAGTTTTAGGCCGCTGGTTGATTACATTAAGTCCAAGTGGCCTGATAAGTACATTAAACTAACTTCCGAGTACCCGTGGACTGGACAAGGATGCACCTTTGAATGGCATGATGGGTTCCCAGATCCCGCATCAATGCTTAAGAGACTTCATGAATTAGGCTTCAGAGTTAGCATATGGGTTAATCCATACACTCCAGTTGGTAGTAGGGTGTTTAATGAGTTTAACAATAGGGGGCTTTTAGTTAAGGTTAAGGGTAAACCAATGATTGAGATGCCTGCTTGGAGGGGTGGTGAATTATTCACGTACAGGTACTTGGTGGATGACTTTGGGGCAGTTGACTTCACAAGCAGGGATGCCTGCAGTGCTTATGCTGAGGAAATTAGGAGATTACTCAAGCTTGGTGTTGACACTATTAAAACTGACTATGGTGAGGGAGCCCCTGAGGAGGGTGAGTACTCCATAGGTGTTAACCCATGTGTACATAACCTATACCCAGTTCTCTATAATAAGGCGGTTTACGAAGTAATAAAGGGTGAGAAAGGTGAGGCAATTGTTTGGGGTAGGTCAGGGGGATTAGGGATTCATAAGTATCCAATAAGGTGGACTGGGGACCCGGATTCCACGCCGAGAGGTATGGCCGCATCACTCAGGGGTGTCTTATCAATGGCTACTTCGGGCATAATGTACTCAAGCGTTGACATTGGTGGTTACAGTGGTAAACCCACGGTTGAGCTTTACGTTAGGTGGGCTCAAATGGGCCTATTACTGTCGCACAGTAGATTCCATGGAGTAAGCGAAAGGGAGCCCTGGAGGTATGGTGATGAAGCCTATAATGTAGTTAAGGGTTTCATTAAGCTTAGGTACTCCTTAATACCATACATTTATTCACAGGTCATTGAGGGCTTAAGAACCGGCAAACCATTGGTTCGGCCTCTTGTCATGGATTACCCCAGTGATAACGCCGCTAGGGATATTGAGGATGAGTACATGCTTGGTGAGTACATGCTGATAGCACCAGTGTTCTCAGGGGACACTAGGTCAGTCTACCTACCTGAGGGGAACTGGTACGACTACTGGAGCATGAGCATTATTAAGGGTCCAACCACAATTAATGTTAATTCACCGCTAAGTAAATTACCGATATATGTTAAGGATGGGGCCTTAATAACCTACAGTATGGCTAATTCAATTAACCTAACCAGTGATGCTCTTCACAACCTCCTTGTTGAAGTTTACGGCAATGCCGGTGAATTCAACATAGATCTAGGCAAGTACGGCAGGTTAATGGGTGTACCGATTACCTACGATAAGGTTTACTCAGTGGGTGAATTTAAGGTAACCTTCACTAAGGCATCACCTCACTCACTATAGCTGAAAGCCCTGCTTTTCACTAGGATGAAGCTAGTGTGTTCGTTTAGGCTTAATGTAATAAGCCCTCCTCCTAAAGAGGTCGGTTCCCTAAGTGTAGATTGCTTTTTAAATAACCTAAAGGTTGGATTAAGTATGGCTAAGGAGGATTCAGTGGCCAAGAAGATGGCTCAATTGATTAGGCAGGGGGCAGTGTTAACTCAATATACTTGCCCAGTATGTGGAACACCATTACTTAAACTCAAGAGTGGCAATTACTATTGCGCAAACTGTGATAGGGAGGTTGTTGTTGTTAAGAGTGAGGAGGAGGAGAGGGAGGTTAACATTAAGTATGGATTAATTAACGTAAGGGATGTGGTCTTTTCTAAGATAATGGAGTTATCTAAGGAATTACCTAAGGCTAATGATATTGATGAAGTAAACCACTACGCAGTAACCCTAACTAACCTACTCAATGCCCTCAGCATGATTAATAAACTAATCAACGAGCAGGGTAAGCAGTCTAAGTAAGGTTACATTACGCTTACGTTTAAATGCCTAATAACTAGTAGTATAGAACTAATGAGTGCCGTTGAGGCTGTTGACCTTAGGAAGAGTTTCATAAGCTACGAGAGGATTGGGTTAATTAGGAGAAGGAAAGTTAGGGTTAATGCACTAAACGGTGTATCAATTAACATTAAGTGGGGTGAAGTATACGGCTTATTAGGCCCCAACGGCGCTGGCAAGACCACAACAGTTAAGATTCTTTCAACACTACTAATACCTGATTCAGGGCTAGCTAGGGTTAGTGGCTTCGATATTGTTAAGGAGGCTAGGAAGGTTAGGGGAACTATAGGGCTTGTGCTTTATCCAGATAAGGGGTTCTACTCCAGGCTAAGCGGCTTCGAGAACCTAGTGTACTTCGGTAGATTATATGGGTTAAGTAGAATGAAGGCTGAGGAGAGGGCTAGGGAATTACTTAGGCTAGTTAACCTTGATTGGGCATCAAATAGGCCATATGAGGAGTATAGCTTAGGCATGAGAGCCAGGTTATCAATAGCTAGGGCCCTTATACATGATCCACCCGTGGTTTTCCTTGATGAGCCAACAATAGGCCTAGACCCAGTATCAGCTAGGTCAATCAGGAGCCTTATTAAGAGCCTTAAGAAGGAGGGAAGGGCAATATTGTTAACTAGCCATAACCTATGGGAGGTTGAAGAGGTGTGTGATAGGGTGGGCATAATCAGTGAGGGTAAGGTTTTAGTTGAGGGTTCACCAAGGGACATTAAGGATAAGTTAGGGTTAAGGTATGTTATTGAGGCTGAGGTAAATGGTGATTCAGGAAGCAGTGTAATTAGGGTTGAGACCACTGACCCAGTGGCTGAGCTTAGGAGAATAATGCTTGAGACCGAGGGTAATGGACTTAGGATAATTAGGATTAGAGTTAATGAACCAACCCTTGAGGAGGCTTACATTAAGGTGGTCTCCAAGTGAGGATTACGAATCGAGTTAGTCTATTTTGGGCAATAATGATTAATGAGTTTAAGATTATTTCCAGGGAACCTGGGGGATTACTCATACTCATAATAATGCCTTACCTAGTGGCGGGTGGAATGGCGGCAATGGCATCCTTCTTCACCAGGGTTAATGGGGTGGATTTCATTAGGCAATTCATAGGCTTCGAGATAATAATGGTATCGGTAATAATGGTTCAGACAGGGGCTAGGTTCCTTAATGAAGAGAGGAGTGGGGGGAGGCTGGAGGCACTTATGGCTACTCCGGTAAGCATGTATATGGTGCTCTTCGCCACGTCAATAGTAATGGTGCTTGTTAATGTAGGAGCCTACGTGGTGGCTTCATTACCCATAGTGTATGGTACATTTGGGTTAAGTGGATTAGTTAGGTTAATACCATCTATGATCATTGTCATTGTAGGATTAATGCCGCTTTACGGTATTGGGCTTGCATTAGCAGGCTTAGTGATTAGAATTAGGGATGTTGATGCATTAATGAATGTTGTTACGTCATTAATAACAGTGCTTTCGGGGGCAACATACCCATTATATGTGCTGCCTAAGTGGATTAGTGCGGTTGTAGTGGCAATGCCAATGTACCAGCTTTATCAATCCACGCTAAGCATAATAATGGGCGGTGGCGTCTCAGCGTTAATATACGGTTTGGCAGCATCAACTGTAGCCTACCTAATGCTTGGGGTGTTCACCTATGGTAGGATTGAGAAGAGTGTGCTTAAGGCTGGTATTAGGTAAAATAGTCCTAGAGTTTGAGAGGGGAGTTAGAGTACTATTCTCTAAGCCGGCTGAGAACATAGCCTTCATAATATCCACCCCACTCTGGTTAGCGTTCTTCATACTTACCCTGAGGGGTTATGGAGTGATTAAGTTAAGCAGTGTTGACCTTCAATTATTCCTCTGGGTTGCATACGCCTTCTCACTATACACCACGTGGCTATGGGCCTTTGGCCACGGTATAATGGATGAGGGCTACGATGGGGTTTTAGAATATATTCTAGCAGGAGGAGAGGACTTACTGACCCACTTCATTGGTTGGGGGTTATCACTAGTAACCTACGAGTTAATGGACTTAGTTGTAATAGCGGGAAGTTTCGCAATATTATTTAACACTAGGGTAAGTCTAATTAATCCTCCATTATTGGCATTATCATTAGTACTAGTAACATTGGAGCTATTATTCATTTCAGTGATTTACTCAATGCTGGTAATAAAACTTAGGTCTAATTGGGTCATAACCAATATCATTCAATTCATACTACCAACACTAGGGGGATTAATACCAGGTGAGGTTAACAACTACGTTGAAGCAATCAACAAGTACTCACCAATAGCTTACCCAGTGATCCTAATGAGGGAATCAGCCCTTGGGATTAATGAAATTAACGTATCAATCACTACTCAACTAGCGTATTCACTATTCACAATACTAGCTTTGGGTGCATTAGCATGGGTTATCGTTGACATAACTACTGCAAGACTTAGACGCAGTGGGCAATTAAGTCTTTATTAATGAAGCCTATGCAACCAATTACGCTAAGGCTACTATTTACTTAGGTAATTTCATTAATTAAGATCCAACGAGTTAATACGTAGGGAAACATTCCCAAGATTCTCCCTCAGCAATACATGTCCAAAGCAATAGGTAGTCTAATAATGTTACTTAGCTTAATGAATCGCTATAGTGCTGGATGAGCGGGTTAGACTACTTGGATTAATTGTACCAACCCTGTATCCCATTAATATTAGCATTGAGTTTACGAATACATATAATGATACTATTATGTGCCCCATCATTAGTAATACTGCTCCAACTGCTATTAGGGCAATTATTGATAAGCGTTCAATGAGGAATTTCTGCCTTAGCAATGCCTTTGATGCCTTTGGAGTGTATAACCACGGTAGATCACTTAATAGTGCCTTAGCTAAATATACCATTAGTGGAAACGCTAATGCATACATTGTTAACCCGCCAATGATAAGCGACTTAAATAAGTCCCAGTAACCATAATTCATCCTTCTCCCAACCATGATCATTAGGATCAATAATACTGCTCCAGCTACGTCAGTAAGTATTGAGAGTAACAGTATTGGTAATGGTGGTATTATAATGTTGAATACTTGCATTATAATCATCGTTATTATTGAAATAACACCCAAGTACACTAGCGGGTACTTAAGTAACCATAGGTAAGCGTCCACCTTATCAATAAGGCTCCTATTCCTTGACTTAATAATCTTCATATAGTACTTCTTAAGAGCCCATATATCATTAGATGCCCATCTTATAGTCTGGGATCTGAAGGCATTGTATGTACTCGGTATTTCAGTTAGGACTCTTTCATTCATTATCCCTATCTTACCACCCATTAACCATATTCTTAAGGCTATGTCAATGTCGTCAGACTTACAGTGACATAGTCCATTAATCCTATTAAAGAAATCCCTCCTGATTAAAAGGTTATTACCTATAATCATGTAAAACCCCCTCCTAAGCCTAGAGAATGCCCTACCAACTATCTGAATCTCACTAAGCACGTTAAACAGTATCATTAAGGGCCAACTGAAACCATTAGGTACCTTAGGTGTACCCAGGAATGGTGCTCCAACTGCATCATAACCCTCATTAAGGTAGCTTAAAGCAACCTTTAGGTAATTCCTAGGTAGGGATGTGTCCACATCAAGTATTAGTAAGACATCACCTCTCGCTAACTTGGCGGCATCATTAATGGCACCACCCTTATAACCAATTGGTTTACTCCTCCAGTTAACTATTGTCCGCAGTCCATAAAACCTACCTATTCTTTCAACTAAATCCTTGATCGCGTTAGCGGTGGCTTCATCATCATCAGTGGCTACTATTACTTCAAGCCTATCTCTAGGATAATCAAGACCTGTAATTCTCTTAACAGCATCCTCAATCGCATCAAGTCCTTCTCCCTTAACTGGTATTATTATTGAAACTAAGGGCAACCAATTCATATCTTTAACGGTGGTTGACTTCGCATTACTCATAATTCTTAATCTAGCGTATGCTGAATGTATCATTACCAGTAATTGAGCCAGTACAATAACCATGAATATTGCGTATACTATATATGTGATTAGTATAAATGGTACATAGCCTTTAGGCACAGGTTTAGTAGCCACACCTACTGTTGAATTTGATTGAGTGTAGTATGTGGCATTATTTAATACAACATTTATAGCGCTTACGTACTGGTCAAACCTTAATTCAACATTTTCAATTATTTTGCTGGCATTAAATTCAATAATTCTACTTATATTACTAAGCAGTATTTGGCTTTGTGTAGTAGTATTAGCAATCATTAGTAGGTTTTGCGTTTAAAGGTTTAATAAACATTTCTATATTAGTAACTAGAGCTCAGGCGCCTTAAGAATTATACCATAGTGGTACTGGCTTATTCTACTAACTTGAAGGGGCTTAAACTCCTTAAAGGCGTTAACGTAATCCTCCTCACTTAGTCTAATTTCCAGGGGTGGACCTATAGGTGTCTTCTCCTTAACCCAATCAACAATAATCACTTTACCACTAGGTTTAATCACCCTCTTAATCTCACCAACTACAGATTCCTTATTAGCCATATCGTGGAATGAGAAGGCCAGGAGAACTACATCAACAGAATGATCAGGTATTGACAATGAATCAGCGTTCTCATTTAGGAAAACTACATTACTTAACTTAATGCTTCTTCTAGCCTCATTGATAGCATCCTCACTACTATCCACACAGTAAACTAATGATGCAATAGGAGCTATTATACTGGTGAATCTGCCTGTTCCACATCCAATATCAGCAACAACGCTACTTGCTTCAATATTTCCCTTAATGAAGTCCACTATTGTTGACACCACTGCACCACCATGCATGCCACGTTTCATTAATTGAACGTGCTAATTATGATTTTTAAGCGTTAGCTTACTAGTGATTAACCTGGTTGTAATATTACTTCAAGCCTTATCCCTTCTAAGGGTAGGGGTGGTAACATGAGTTAAGGCTGATTTATTTCCTGCTTTTAACCAGAAATGATTAATACTCATTATCGTCTTATAATGATGGTGTATTAAATTAATTATCCCTCTTACCTTCAATGAACTCTACTAACCAGTTGTACGCTTCATCAGGTGGTGCATGCATTGGTGGATTCTTGAATGCCCAAGCAGCAACGCTGTAAATTGGGCCTGCAACCCCCCTATCTAGGGCTACTTTCATTAACCTTAATACGTCCACCATGACCCCTGCATTGTTCCATGGATCATGTACCTCAAGGCTAACCTCAATCTTAACGGGTACACCAGCAAAACCCTGTGCCTCTATAAACATGTGCGCCCTCTTCCTTCCTCCCAGGAAGCCAACATGAGCCACTGGCGTTATGTACGCATCGAAGTCCTGTTCCTTAACCATCTTTTTAACTGCAGCAGTCTTAGTCTTCTCCTTCTGTCCCTTTCTATAGTTCAGGTTTAGGAAATCTGGTGTACCACCAACGTTAAGTTGATACGTGCCCACTACCTTTAACCCCCTTAATGATAGTAGGTGCATTATTGTTTTATGAAGCACAGTGGCCCCTAATTGATTTTGAATGTCATCCCCAAGCAGTGGTAGGCCAGCCTTAGTGAATTTAGCCTGCCATTGCTCTGCAGTAGCTATTTGAGAGGGCATTGCATTCACGAATCCTACTCCAGCCCTTAATGCAGCTTCAGCATAGGCTTCCGATGCCTTCTGCGCCCCCGTAGGTAAGTAATTGACTAGAATTTCCGAATTGGTGGATTCCAATTCCTTAACAACATCATCAATCTTAGCCTCAACTACCGGTATGTATGATCCAGCAAGCTCGGGGGCTATTCCATCAAGTAATGGCCCTGGTTTAACAATTACTCCCGTCTTGTCTACATCAATGATCTTTAATGCATTGTTGGGTGGAGTGAATATTGCTTCAGCTAAGTCCTTACCAACCTTCCTAGCATCAACATCGAAGGCAGCGGTGAACCTAATGTCACTAATGCTGTACCCGTTAATCTCCTTAAAGGTTACGCCGGTTGTATCATTGCTTAACTTATAGTACTGAACACCTTGAACTAGAGCTGAGGCGCAATTACCCACACCCGCTATTGACACCTTTATATTACTCCTCATTAATATGCTATATTAACAGCCGTTAATAAACTTTGCCTTAATGGTTAAACGTAGGCGTACTCATCCCTAGTTAACACCTCAGCGCCGCTCTCAGTAACCAGAACCATGTTCTCAACCCTAACTCCACCCACATCCTTAATGTAAATACCGGGTTCAATAGTAATTACATTACCCTCCCTTAATGCATCATTACTGTTAGGCCCAATAGATGGTCTTTCATGAACCTCAACACCTACTCCATGGCCAAGACTATGTATGAAACCCCAGGCAAAACCATACTCAGCAATAACCCCCCTAGCTGCAGCGTCAACATCACTTGCCTTAACCCCTGGCTTAACAATGCTTATAGCCTTCCTTGAAGCTTCAACAACGGCATTATAGGCATCCTTTAGCTTACCCTCAAGTGACCCAGTCACCAGAGTCCTTGTTAAGTCGGAGCAGTACAGCCTGTACCGTGCACCTATGTCAATTACCACAGTTTCATTAACACCAATGCGTCTATCACTATGCATATGATGGGGCTTAGCTCCATTTGGACCTGAACCAACTATTGGGTTAAAGGCAACTTCATCCCCACCATGACTTATTAACCCATGATATATGTATGCAGCCAAGTCCCGTTCCCTCATTCCAACAATTCTCATGTTGTATAATTCCTTCAATACCTTAAGGGTTATATTAATGGCGCCTTTGATTAATTCAACCTCATCAGGGGTTTTAACAGCCCTAATTTCAAGAATATCAGTTGAGGCGTCAATTAGCTTAGCGTTAGCCGCATCTAAGGCTTTCCTAATGAATTGCCTACTTGAATCGTCAATTAATACGCTTGTGCCTGGCTTAATCCATGAGGTGATTACCTTGGTTAATTCATCAGAGCCCCAAATTACATTCCCCTCTATGGGTAATTTATAGCCTGAGTAGGCCACTACGTCAGCCTTATCATTAACTAATTCCCTAGCCCTCTCCCAGTCGAGCAGTGGGGCGATAACTTTAATGGTTGAATCATCCACGTAGGCTAATACCCCATCCTCGTAGCCAAGTAGGTAACCCATGTTACTTGGGTTAGTTAAAATTAACGCTGCAGCCCCCTTATTCTTAATGATGGACCTTACCCTACTTAACTTATCTTCAATCATACTTACATGGTTAACTCAGCGTTTTTAATATTTAATCCTTTAACTGCGCTCAGCTCTTTAGCAACAGTGAGTATGCTTGAAGTGCCTTAGTAAGTAGGTTAAGGTCCCTCTTAAGCCTATTGTAGGTTTCCTCGCTTATTTGTCCACTGGCCCTAGCCTCCTCAAGGTTCTTAACCAAGTTCTCCACAGTGTCCTGGGATACTGTTGATACGTCTATTGACCTTATCCAATGGTTCATTAGGCCATTTTCCAATTCATTCAACAATTCCTTGGCTTCATCGTACATTTTACTCAATTCGCTCATGGCATTGTTTAACTCATTAATTAACTTATTGTATGAATCCTCATCAATTAACCCAATCTCCCTCTTAACCTCAGCTTCCTCTATCTGTTTCCGTAAGCCCTCTATCCCATTCCTAAGTTGATTAACCCTTGACTCAATGAGGGGGTATTCACTGTCCCATTCCCTCTTAAGGTCATTAACCGCGTTCCTGTAGCTAACCCAAGCCTCATCAAGCCTCTTAACCCCATCCCTATAGTGATTGAACCTCTCCTCAAGAACTTTAATGAGCTCCCTATAGACGTTTACGTACTCCTCCATTACTGGCCACCTATTACGGCTAATTGAGCCTTAATCTTCTCGTAAACCTCCTTACTTACCTTACCAGTCCTATAGAGTTCCTCAAGCTTAGCCAGTGATAACTTAACCTTAGCAGCCTCAGTGCTCTCTGATAGAACCCTCTTGTAGTGTGTTAGTATTGACTCCTGGATCTTATTAAACATCTCCTTCATTTCACTGAGCTGCTGGGAAACATTACTAAGTCTCTTATCAACATAGTCCCTAGCCTTACTGTACGATTCCTCATCAATAATACCCGCACTTCTCCTATACTCAAGCTCCTTAATGGATTCCTCAAGGTTCGCCTTAATACCCTCAAGGGAGGCTATGTACTGCATTATCAAGTGCTCATTCTTATCCAGCTCACTTTTGGCAGTATTAGCCTTATCCTCATAATCCTTCCAAGTCTCATCAAGCGCCTTAACCCTTCCCTGCATTGAATCAAGTATGCTCCTCAACTTATTGACAGCCTCATCCTCAGGCTCACTAATGGCTGTCCTCACTGGCACTTGCTGGGTAACAGTAACTATTGGCTTAACCTCAGTTGTAACCTGCTGAGTCTGTGCCACTGCCTGGGTTTCCTGCCCCTTCTGCCTTCTTACGTAATTAATGTATAATGGGCATGATGGGAAATCCATGAAACAGTACCAAGCCTCAGGGTTAACGGTACGGTCAACTGCGCCGCAAATATAGCCTCCCTCGGTTTTTTTAAGCAATGGGCAAACGTTCCTCATCAGACTTAAATAGATACCTTATGCTTATAAAAATTATGCTTAAGAATAATTCAATTAAAAGCCATTAAATAGAGCTTGGGCCTGATGAATTAATTCACTGTAGAAATCATAACCTACTTGATTCACCTAAGAGGGGGTACCGTTAGCACCTAGTTAAGTGTACTAGCAGGTCAAAGTACTTAGCATTAGTAGAGATGTCTTTAACCCTTAAATAGGAGGAAGGGAAGTAGGCCTTAGGTTTTGTGGTGGTTATGAGCAGTAGTGATGATTCGCAATGTAAGGGGAGTGATTGTGAGCTTGCCAGGATTAGCGCTGAGGTTAATAACTGTAGGAAGTGTCCATTATACTTAAGTAGGAAGAAGACAGTGCCTGGTGAAGGTAACCCGAAGGCTGAAGTCATGTTAATTGGGGAAGCACCAGGTAGGGTTGAGGATGAGACGGGTAGGCCTTTTGTGGGTGCTGCTGGTAAATTGCTTGATGAGTTACTTCGTGAGATTGGTGTAAATAGGGGTGATTTATACATAACTAATGTTGTTAAGTGTAGGCCGCCTAATAATAGGGATCCAACTGAGGAGGAGATTAACTCCTGTAAGCCTTACTTAATTAGGCAAATTGCTGCAGTGAAGCCTAAGAAGATAATAACATTGGGTAGGCATAGTACAAGAGTAATACTTAACCTTGGGGGCTTAGGCTTCAGTGAGTTAACTAAGGTTAGAGGTAAGGTGTTTAGGGTTAATGTTGCGGGTGTTAATGTTGAAGTTTACCCAACCTATCACCCAGCAGCTGCATTATATAATCCACCAGTGAGGAGCGTAATTAAGGAAGATTTAGCTAGGGCTCTCAGTATTAATAAAGGTGGCTCCAGCATCTTGGATTACCTTAATGGTTAATGAACAGTATGATGCATAAAATATATAAACAAATACTAGAATAATACTGGTGGACTTAGACGAGTTATCATTGGTTGTCACCGGGCCATTAGTCAAGTGGTACGTTAAGAGGCATGGTGGGTATCTTGAGAGAGTGCTAAAGAACGCTAAAGTGTATATGCTGCCTGAAAGGTTCATGGCAAGGGTCTTTTTCGCGTCAATAATTACAGCAGTCTTCTCAGTACCCATTGGATCATACTTAACCTACACCAGCGTTGAGTCAATCATGGGTGCATTGAGCTTCACGGTAAGGTCCATAATTATTCTTAGCATAGGCCTAGTATTGATTGCCCTCCCCTTCATAGTCTATGCCATGATGATGGCCTTACCTAAGATGCAGCTCTCCGACCTGCAGTACAGGGTTGACTCAGAGTTACCGTTCTTCGCAGCCTACTTGGCAATGATTTCCCAATCAGGGTTAAGCGTCACGTCAGCTATAGAAAGGTTAGCTAACATTAGGTTACTTGAGGCTATAGGTAAGATAGCTAGGGAGATTGTTGTGAAGAATAAAGCAATAGGCATGGATCCGTTAACGGCCTTAACAGAAACAGCGTTAAGTACCCCTAGTCACCTGTTTCAAAACTTAATAATGGGTTACGTAACCAATGTTAGGACTGGGGGAGACATACTTCATTACCTTGAAATTAGGCTTAATGAAATAGTTAACGACACTCTTGATAGAATTAGGAGGGGTGCAGAGTTACTATCAACATTAATGGAATCATACATTGGGGCTGGGGTCATACTACTAATAGGCCTTAATGTACTTTACCTAGCCCAGGCAATAACACCAACAGGTAACTCAGTGAGCGCACTCCAACAGGCAGTTAGCAATAATCTACTCTTCGGGCTACTTGTTATTCCGGCAATATCAGTGGCGTTCATATACCTTGGTGAGGTTTCAATATACAGGGTCCCATACACTGACATTAGGCCCTACATAGCGGTTGGTTTATCATCAATAGTAGCCATGATAGCCCTCCTAATGGGTTATGGCACAGTGTTCCATGGTGACTTAGGTTACTCAATAAACGTAGGTCCAGTAAGCCTGGACTTCGCAACCTACATGGCCATAGTCCTAGTGATAGCGTACACCCCTGCTGCACTATACGCCGAGAGGGTTATAGCCGAGAGGCGTAGTCTTGAGAAGGCATTCTCAGACTTTCTAAGGGACTTCACTGAATTGCGTAAAAGTGGGTTTACACCTGAGAAGATTATAAGTACACTGGCTGACACTAGGGATTACGGTGCCTTATCTAAGTACCTTAGGGACATTAGTAAACAGATTAGATATGGTATACCAATTAGGGTTGTCTTATCGGAGTTCATGAATAAGACAAGGTCCTACTACGCTAGGGTTTTCGCATGGCTACTACTGGAGTCTATAGAGTATGGTGGAGCAACCCCTGAGACTTTGGAATCATTAGCCTCATTCTCATCATTAATGATTAGAATTAATGATGACTTAATCGCAAGACTTAAGCCTCTTAGGTTTGTTCCTTACATAGGGGCAATGATACTTACATTAACTTTAGTAATAATGGTGTTCACTGTAGTTAACTTATCTAGTGTCTTACTACACATCCCTCAATACTACGTTAACTATGTAATCGGCAGTTTCGCCTTAACAACAGTAGTTGACTCATTTATAATGGGTCTGGTTGCAGGTAAGCTGGGTGAGGGGGAGTTGTCAGCTGGCTTTAAGCATGCGATAGCCATAACGGCAATAGTCCTTATGATATACTTAGCGTCACCCTTAATATCAAGGATGTTCGTAATATGACTACCACTTATGGGGTTCAGCTTCACCACTAATTATTACTCTAAGTCTCTCAACGCCCTTAACTTCATCTATTATCCTAGCCACTGAGCTTGGTACAAGCTCCCTCCAGGTTGGGTCCCCTTTAATCATCATTTCCCTAATCCTACTTGACACGTACCTTTCCCTATCGAAGATGGGCTGCTGCCTAACCTCAACTCCACCCTCCTTAAGCAGCATGGCTACGAATGGGTTACCCGTATAGGCTACTTGGAAGGGGGGTAGGTAGGATTTAATGTAACTTAACCAAGCCGCATTGTTCTCAATATTAGGTACCGGGACTATCATGACCCTACTAAGGTCAACACCCACCTCCCTTAACCCCTCCCTAAGCATCCATATCCTCTCCCCCACTGTGAAGGGATCCTTATCAATGTAGTTGAATTGGGCCGATCCTAAAACAATTATGACTTCATCAACCTCCTCCAGGATAGCCTTAATGGCCCAAATATGCCCCCAGTGCGGTGGCTGAAATCTACCTATGAATAGGCCCCTCACCATGACTGTATCACTATTCATTACTTATTTAAGCTTTCCTTAACTAAACAATCCCAGGGGTTAGTAGGTTGGCTTACTGAAGTAAACCCACCCCTTGTACTGAAGTTCCCTTGAATTAAAGTAAACCCCATTGCCTTCTTCAACATTCGCGAAATCTACAAAGCCTATTGCCTTGAAGTAATTTAGGCACTCCGGCTTCACTGCAAGTACAGGCAAGTACTCTTCACCACCATTGAAGGTCACCTCCTCTGGGCTTAGGCCGTATTTGCGGCAGGTTAATTCAACATCGTTATTAATCGGCAGTGAGTAAACCTTTATCTTAACCCCCTTACCCATCTCATACAGTACTCTCCCTAATCCATCACTTGAATCCATTGACGCATTAATGCAGTTAATCCTATTAATTAATTCGTCACTGGGTATCCAGGGTTTCGGCCTCCTGGTTAATTCGATTCCTTTAGCTACAACTGGATCATTAATGTAGCTACCCAATAAGCCACTATACCAGAGCTTGAAGATTAACCCTGTGAAGCCGAATTCAGGTATGGTGACTAATACGTCACCCAACTGAGGTACCCTACCTATGGGTTTGTTTGCAATTCCAAGTAGTGCTACGTCTAATACGTCGTCATCGCCCTCATTTAAGTCACCACCAATGTAGGCGGCTCCAATAGTCTTAGCCGCATCCTTAATGCCCTTTACTAATTCCCTCAACTCGAACTCACTATGATTTCCCCTAAGGGTTAATGATGAAACAAGGGCTATTGGCTTAGCGAACTTAACAAAGATGTCTGAGGCGGCTCCAATGGTCATTCTCCAGCCTACATCATAGTAAGTCATGAAGTCGGTCTTTGTTCTAGATAATGAACCACCATCAATCTTAAGTGCAAGTAAGCCTACATTAGGTAACTCAACGTAGGAAACATCATTATCAACATTAGGGTACTTTAACCCAATCAGAGACTGCATTATACTAATCAACTTATCTTCACCAAGCTCCTTAAGCATCATGGTTGCTTGTGGAAAATATCTTTATAAATACTTAGGGGATGCGGTTATTGTGTCCACTGAAGCATCATCCAATGAACAAGAGGTTACACAACCACCCCAGGGAGAGGGACAGGAGCAGCCTCAGCAAGCCGCATCTCAAACTCAACAAGTAGTACCGCAGTTGAGGAAGCTTAGGTGGGGTATTGCGTATATTTACGCAAGCTCCAACAACACTATGATAATTATAACGGATTTAACCGGAGGTGAGACTGTGGCTAGGGTTAGTGGTGGGCAGGTTGTTAAGGCTGATAGGGATAAACCAAGCCCATACGCGGCAATGATGGCTGCCTATAAGGCTGCCCAAATAGCAATGGCTAGGGGTATTAATGCTGTCCACGTTAAGGTTAGGGGACCTGGAGGATATGGGCTTAAGGTTCCAGGGCCAGGTGCCGTTGCGGCTATTAGGGCATTGGCTAGGGCAGGTATGATAATTGGTAGAATTGAGGATGTTACACCAATACCCCATGATACCATTAGGCCACCTGGAGGCAGGAGGGGTAGGAGAGTTTAATTTAGTTTTAGGGTTGAAAAATCTTTATATATTAACCCTAACCGCTTCCTACTATATGACTGTAAACGACTTATTGTGGATGATTAATATAATACTGGTAGTGATTCAAACAATCCTAGTGGCCTTCATTCTAAGGGAATACTTAGATGCAGGCTTTACACCAATTGGTAAACTACTTATTTCAGCAGCTTTCCTATTCCTTGTCCAAAGCATGATACTCCTATCATCATACTACTACTGGTGGGTAATGAGGAATACTGATTACCACGTGGCATTTCCACTCCTCATATCAACCCTGCTAAGCCTAATTGGATTATTCATGCTTTATAGGATAAGCAGGCTATGAGACCTTTCCAACATTAAGTGAATATGTGTTGAATCTGCACGCCTGCGTTAATCGCGAATCATTAGTTTACCATGCGGCTTTGCATATTAAGGGATATATTAGATGTAGCATGTAAGTTAAAATTAATGAGCAATGATTTAATGACTGAGATACGTAGGCTTAAGCATGAAAGAAACGCAATCATACTTGGTCACAATTACATGGATTACGATGTACAGTTAATGGCGGACTTCACAGGTGATTCATATGACCTAGCTTTAAAGGCCATGGAGACTAAGGCAGATATCATAGTGTTTGCTGGTGTTAGGTTCATGGCAGAACAAGCAAAGGCGTTGAATTACGATAAGGTAGTCCTATCACCAGACCCAACTGCCGGATGCTCAATAGCAGACTCATTAGATGCGAAAACTCTAAAGGCATATAAGGAATCTTACCCTGAAGCCCCCGTAGTGCTTTATGTAAATACTAACGTAGAGGTTAAGGCTCTTGCGGATTACATAGTTACATCATCTACCGCTGTTAAGGTTATTAAGAAATTAAAGGAAAGTACAGTGCTCTTTGGACCAGACTCCAACCTAGCTGATTATGTAGCATCCTTAACAGGGAAAAGAATCATCAAGGTACCACTAAACGGTAAGTGTATTGTGCATGGAAACTACACTACAAAGCTCATGGATGATGCCAGGGTTAAGTATCCAAGGGCTAAGGTAATGGTTCACCCTGAGGCTCCATTAAATGTGCTTAAACTTGCTGATTTCGTAGGATCCACAAACCAGATGATTGAGTATGCTAAGAATAGTAATTATGATGAGTTTGTTGTTGGTACAGAGATAGGTATGATAAATGCATTGAAGTTGAAGGTTCCAGGGAAGACCTTTCACCCAATAACCACAGAGCCGTACGCCAGATGTCCATTCATGTCCATGATAACGCTGGATAAGGTATACAGATCCCTGAGAGACCTTGTCCATAGAGTCGAGATACCTAAATCCACGGCAAACGCCGTTAAGGATGCTTTCGAAAGAACTAGGAGGCTCATTGAAGGTGGTGTAGCTTGATATACATAATTGGTGATGGAATAGCAGGACTTACTGCAGCAATATCGCTAAAGCTACATGGTTACGACACTGTGGTAATAACGAAGGATGTTTATGGAGGCTCAAGCTACGTATCCAAGGGTGGTATTGCAGCTGCATTGTCCAGTGATGATTCACCTGAGCTACATGCTGAAGATACTGTGCGTGTTGGTGATGGTCTTTGCGATGTTAATGCCGTTAATTACTTCGTTAAGGAGGCGTCCTACGCCATTGACACGTTAGTTAAGTGGGGCTTCAGGTTTGATGAGGATCTTAGGCTTGAGGGTGGTCATTCAAGAAGGAGGATCCACCATAAGACTGATGAGACAGGCAGAGAATTAACGAGCTTCCTACTTAAGAAGGCTGTAGATCTGGGAATAAGTATCGTTAAGGATAGGGTTTTATCACTGATTGTTAAGGATGGTAAATTAAGGAGCTTCATAACTGAGAGTAGAGGCTTAGTAGGCGACACCGATGCATTAGTACTAGCCACTGGTGGTTACGCTTACCTATGGCAATATTCATCAAACCCACCTACAAACATGGGTGATGGCATAGCCATGGCTTTTAGGGCTGGTGCCTTAGTTTCTGACTTAGAGTTCGTGCAGTTTCATCCAACGGTAACCATGATTAATGGCGAAACCATGCTTCTCTCAGAAACATTAAGGGGTGAGGGTGCAATACTCATTGATAATAATGGTGTTAGATTCACGTTTAATTACCATAAGGATGGAGAATTAGCACCACGTGATGTGTTGGCGAGAGCCGTATACACAGAGATCATGAAGGGACGTAAGGTGTATATGGTGTTTAGTAATATCAAGGACTTCGAGAGAAAGTTCCCTGGCGTTAATAAATTCCTCAGGAGACATGGCTTGAACATTAATAGTAAAATCCCAGTCTTCCCAGGCGCCCATTTCACAATTGGTGGTATTAGGACTAACGTGAAGGGTGAGACAAACATAGTGAATCTTTACGCCATTGGTGAGGTTTCAGACACAGGATTTCATGGTGCTAATAGGCTAGCCAGTAATTCATTACTTGAGGCACTAGTAATGGGGATTAACCTGCCGAATTACGTGAATGAACCCTGGGAAGGACCTTCAACATCTGATGGTAAGTTAATTAATTTAAAGATTCCCGATGGATCCTCATCATTAAGCATTGATGAGATTAGGAGGATTAATTGGGAATTAATTGGTATAGTTAGGCATGGGGAAGGTTTACAAAGAGCAATGAGAATGTACGCATATCATGATATGCATTCAGGCACTGAAGAGAGTAATGCCATTCTTTTATCATACCTAACAGCATTATCTGCATTAATCAGGGAGGAATCCCGTGGAGTGCATTATAGGGATGATTATCCTAGTAGGGATAGTAGATGGGAAAATAAGAGAATATACCTTAGTCTAGCTCCTCACTAATCCTAAGGGTGAATCCTTTTTCATAATGATAGAAATTCTTTTATGTTTAGTTACGTTTAATATCCCTAGTTGAATCTATGAGTTTCATCCCCTATAAACACACTGATATCTTATCTACATGATTTCCAAGATCCACTCTTATAGGGTTATGAGGGGTCAGTGGAGACCATAATGAAGCCGAGGACAGCAACCAATAATTAAAAACTACTCCTAGCTGAATGGTAAATACAGCTTCATCATTAAGCATGTTACCATTTATCTTCAAGGGAATGATTAAGGTAAATACTGATGCCTTGAGGGATTACATAACAGTGGGGTGTAAAGGGTAATGAATGTGTTAACCTATTATCATAATTGGGAGCCTTCTATATGTGAAAAAGAAACAAAAACCCTGAATTAAGGGGTTATCTAGTGGTAGCTGTTAAGGCAAGAATCTTAACTAGGAGGATCTTAGTATATTACTTAGTAACCTTTCTTCTATTGGCTATGGGTGAAGTTATTGGTTACCTACTATCATTGGGGGGTATTCAAGTATTGAGTAAGAGTGAGCTGCAGGAACTTGAGAGCATAGCGCAGCATCCATCATACATGGTAATATTCATTCATAATCTCAGCCTTAATTTAATAATGAACATACCATTCATAGGCCCATTAATGTATGTTATTTTAATTGGATTCACAGGTGTTGCGCTTGGTTATATAGTAGTCAGTAGTATTGGCGTCAGCGTACTATATTTAATCTTAGCCTATGTTTCATCAGCCATACTACCGCATGGGCTATTGGAATTATTCTCATACTCATTATCAGTTTACAACTCTGTCAACATTTCAATAGATGTAGTTAAGCGGAGACCCTTAGGTACAGCCTTTATTTACTGGGTACTTAGGTTACTTCTATCAGTTTTAATACTCTTCATAGCGGCTTACGTAGAGTACGTGGAATTAACTACTGTAGGTGCAGTTATTCATGCGTAATACTAGGCTTAAGCTTAAGGCTATTCATGTAGTTTTAAGGGCGTTTACACTAAGGTACTTACTGTTCTCAATAGCTTCATCGCTAGCTTTAATATCAATAATAATAGCCCACTATGCGGTTGCCTATAATCAGCAATATAATGGTAGCATAGTTAAAGTATCGGTAGATTATGGTGTACTTACGGTGAGCAACGTTAAAGTATCATTTTATATTATAAACACAGCCTACGCCAGCATTTATGGGTTCAATGCTAAGGATAATGACTGTGTAACACTTAGCGAGCTACCGGGGAATTTAAGTACCCAGTTGATGCGTATGTTAAACTGCACCTTGATTAAAGAATATTCATATGGTTACCCCATCGCAATTAAATTCACTAATTCAAGTGGTATTAGTAATGGAACCTTAATAATACCTCAGGATCCTGTAGCTTACTTCACGGCTAGACTATTCAGTGAGTTATCTAGCTACACGCTGCTCATTTACATAATATTCACTGCAATTACAGCATTATCATCAATTTACATCTCATTAAATTACCTCGACTACTTAACAGACGCCTTCAAGCGGCTTAGGTTAATGATTGGTAATGATGCTGTTGCCGCAATAGTGTATTCACTATTACTCATCACAGTATCATATATAATCATCGCCATCATTGAGTATACCTTAGTTAGGCTTCTTTTAAGCACTGAGAGAGTTATTAATGTTAATCTCAGTGATCCAATGATAGCGTTCACTGAGCCATTAATAACCATCCTACTACCAATGTTAACAGTGTTGGTGATTTCATGGAGAAGAAGCTCATGGTCCTAATGCTTAGGAGGGTAATGGGCCATGTAGTCTCAGCAGCGTTCCTCATCGGGTTATTAACATATGGCCTAGCACTATTAGCGTCATTAACCTACACTGGATTAACGTTAATAGGTATTCCATTCAACATGCATGCAATAACAAGCAGAGGCTCATTAATGCCGTTCACCGGTATAGTACCCTTAAGTATCTCATACGCATTGAATCAAGTAGGAGTTAGGAATATTCCAATAGTGGTTGCCTTAGCCCTACTTGATTATAAGCACGTTGTCATGGTCTTAGGCTTCAGTAACATAACTGGGTCAGCCTGTTATGCAGGTTCAATAGTGGGTGTTAGGCCTGGGCTTCATTTGTTAACAAGCTACATCAGGAAAGTTACAGTACCAGTATTAGTAATTGTTAAGGGTAATGAACCATACTTAGTATGCAGTATGAATCTCACTGAGGCATTATCAAACGCCGGTTATGGTTCAGTAACAATGATACTCATACCTAGTAAATACTGGGGGAGGGCTTTATGGTTCATTAGGCATGGTATTAACGTAACCATAGTGAATAAGCTTAATCAAAGCGTTGACATTCAGTACAGTTACCTAGGGTTAAGTTACTTAGTTAATTACGGTTTGTTAAAACCAGGGGTTAGTGAAATTAACTTACCATTGAATTATTACATAGTATACGCCATAATTAATGAGACCCCAGTGCCAGTGGGTGAAGTACCTAAGGACCTTAACATTACTGTGAAGCCGCTGCTAAAGCCAATAACACTATTGAAGTCCACTACATGCATGCTCACCATAAATGCCCCTCAGGGTTCGAATGTAGTTGTATCGAATAATCGAGGTATGTCAATTATCCTTAATGCTGAGGAGCAATTAAACCTAACCTTACCCTGTGGTTCATACTTGTTAACCGCTTATAAGGGGGGAGAGTACTCAACCATTACCATTAACTTAACTAAACCAGTGGTGGTTAACTTAACCTTAACATCATTTTCAGGTGAAGTAACCGGCATTGAGAGTAATTATGCGGAGTACGCTAGGGCGTATTTCAGGGGGATTACTGCAGTTTATGTTAGCTTCATAGTTATTGCCATAGTGGCGGTGGGGCTTACTTTAGCGGGTTTACTGGGGTTAGCGTCTATGGTTAGGATGATTGCTTGGGCTACATCACCTATCCTTACATCATTATCATACTTAGCGAGTATTGGTTACATGAGGCGCGTTGAGCTCATTTTCATGGCTTTAATGCTCCTAATAATGAGTACAATAGCATCCTTTACATTCATAATCATAAATAATGTCCATGTAATATTAATAGTAAGGCAGCCTCTAGCAATTAATCCAGGCATCATAATTGTTGTCGCAGGTGTAGTAATAATGGGTGTGTGGTTAATGCTTCGTGAAGCGATAGAAGCATAGGCCCTAATGATATGGATTAACCTGCGTATTAATTCCTTCAAATTATTGACCACTATCAGTGCGATACTGTAATATACCTAAGCTGTGGGCTTAATTAACATGAGTAGTGAGGCAATATCAGTTCTAGAGATGCGGGTTCTGGATGCTAACACCACGTATCTAGGTATTGATAGTAGGATACTAATGGAGAACGCCGGTAGGGGGGTTGCGCAGGTTGTTTCATCAAGGTGGCCGAATGCAACTAAGATACTTGTTGTCGCTGGGTTAGGTAATAATGGTGGGGATGGTATTGTGTCCGCCAGGTACCTTTACAATTGGGGTAAGGACGTGGTAATTGTATTACTGGGTAGGGTAAGTGACATGAAGGAGGAGCCTGCTGCAACTAACTTGAAGATATGCCTAAACTTATTAGGATGCAGAATAATGGAGGCTAGGGATGAATTAGAGTTACTGGCCTACCAGGATTACTTCATTAAGTGGGCTGATGTTATTATTGATGCCATCCTAGGCATTGGTGTTAAGGGTAGGATTAGGCAACCTGCCTCAGCGGCGATAGACCTAATAAACATGTCGAAGGCGCCTAAGGTTGCTGTTGACATACCTTCAGGTCTGGATCCTGACACAGGTGATGTTACTGATAAGGCTGTTAAGGCTGACTTAACGGTAACAATGCATAAGGCTAAGCGTGGGCTCATAGTTGATAAGGCTAAGCCATACGTTGGTGAATTAGTGGTAGTGGACATAGGGATCCCGAGGGAAGCAGAGTTAATAGTGGGGCCTGGGGACTTGAATTATCTAACGTACGCTAGGAGGCTTGACTCTAAGAAGGGGGACTTTGGTAGAATAGCCATAATAGGAGGTTCAAGGGATTACACTGGCGCAATAGCGCTAACGGCACTGGCCTCATTAGTCACAGGAGCTGACTTACCAATAGTCTACGCACCTCATGATGTTGCGCATGATATTAGGTCACAAACACCAAACCTAATAGCTGTGCCACTTGAGGGTGATTTTTTAAGTAAGGATAATGTTGGACCTGTACTTAGGGGGATTGAGAGGGCTAACGTAGTTGCCATAGGTCCTGGTTTAGGCCTTGAAAGGGTGACAATGGAGGCGGTCTACATGATACTTGATACAGCTGTTAAGTTAGGGAAGAGGATTGTTATTGATGCTGATGCAATAAAGGCTATTGGAATTGGGAAAAGGCTTAACCTACTTAAGTCAGGTGTAGTATTGACCCCACACGCTGGAGAGTTAAAGGAATTACTGGGTATTGATGTACCTAAACTTAACCCAGTTGAAACTGGGCAGTGGCTTAAGGAACAGGTCTCCAAATGCTGCCCAGGCAGTGTAATTCTCCTTAAGGGTAATACAGACATTATAAGTGATGGTTCTAGGTTTAAATTAAACATGACTGGTAATCCAGGTATGACCGTTGGTGGAACAGGTGATGTGCTAACAGGTGTTTTAGCAACAATACTTCATAGGGTTAATGACCCCCTTGAAGCTGCTGCCATAGCCGCATTCATAACTGGTGTTGCAGGTGACTTAGCAGCATTAGAGCTAGGTTACCACCTAACTCCAATGGATGTGGTTACTAGGATACCTAAGGCATTTTCCATCTTCATAAACACTAAGGGAGTAGTGGAGGAGGCTTTACATAAACCACTGAGGGAATTCCTGGTTAAGCATCAGTTAATTAAGCAGGAGTAGATAATAATGCGGCTATTAACTCCCTGATAAGAGCCCTATTAACGCCTTCCTTAAGCTCTCATTGTTAATATACGTATTGGTTAAAGCTTCATCGTATTTACCATCGATAAAAACCATGTTGTTTTCCAACGCCACATTAAACCAACCAACACCTAAGGGTTCCTTAGGCATTACCTTAAGTAGATTCTCATATATCCTCCTGGTAACCCGTAGGGTTACTATGTCCATTAAGTTTAGGTTAACCTTAGCCATGTATTGGCCTGGATTATATATGGGAATCAGTATGTAATCCTTAAAACCGAACTTTAAACCATTTTCAAGATCACTTATAGCATCATTAATCCACTTAATATCATTATTTATTATGTCCCTAATGTCCTGGTAAGGTATAGGCTTCAATTCACCATTACCTACACCGTTTGTCTTAAATGACTTAATTAAACCAACCTTAGCCAACGCATCCACTCTACCTATCAAGTAAGCTTCAATCCAAAGATCCTTCCTAATCCTGTAGAATGGCAGCAGCATTACTTAAATGAATTAGTAGCCGGCTTAAATGCGTTATTCAAATGTTACGCATAAAATCCAGTATCCAGAAGGGTATTTTATGATAATAAGCGGTAGAAACCTCAATAGTGGACTACCCTTAGGTGGAATCGGTGCTGGCGCTATTGAATTCTTCCCAGACCTTACAATAGGTAATGTAACCATAATGAACAATTGGTTAAACCCCATTAAGGTAATTAGAGGATTCCACATAGTCTTACTGGGTGAGGAGCCGCTCTTCCTTCAATCTAACCCAGGTAAGAATGTTGAGGTTAAGCCGCAGTATAGGCATGTTGATAATATTGAGGTTGAGGCACAGTACCCAAGAATTAAGTATAAGTTCGCTAATTTACCCATAAGTGAAATAGAATTTTATACACCCATAATTAAGGGTGATGTTAAGAACTCATCATTACCATTAATAATAGTTAGGGTTAAGGGCAATGGTACTATTGCATTCTCATTCCCAAACATAGTAGGTAGTAGGAGGTGGGGTCGTGCAAATTACTCAATAACAGGTAAGGTTAATGGCGTTTTATTTAGGAATCTAAAATCACTACAGAGTGATCCAGCCTATGGTGAAGTCTTCATTGGCTGTGAAGGGTGCTTCACGTACTCAGGGTACTCCTACTGGGTGCCCACTAGGGGCGGTATGACAGAGGATATTTCAATATTCAGTAAACTAGGCAAATTAAATGATGAAGGTAGGTACTTTATAAGGCCATATGCCAGGGAGGAGATTGCTGGGGTAGTGTGGAAGAGGGTTGAGGATGAGGCCTTATTTTTCATTACTTGGTTCTTTAATTCAAGGCCATACCATTACCCATACGGCCACTACTATGAGAATTTCTTTAATTCAGCTATTGAGGTGGCTGAGTACGCCTTAGAGAATAATAGTTCATTGAAGCCTCTTAGCGTGAATACTGATGATTGGTTAAGGGATGCCGTCCTAAATAGCCTATACGTATTGACTTCATCAACCTGGTTAACTAAGGATGGTAGGTTAGCGGTTTACGAGTCACTATCCATAGCACCATTAATGAGCACTATAGGATCAATGACATGGGATGGGTTATCCTTTGCGTTACTTGACCTCTACCCGGACTTAACGGTTAAAATGGATGAACTACTAGGGTTCTACACGCGTAATGGTGAAGTTCCCCATGACTTTGGGGAAGAGAGCCTCGAGGATCCAATATACGGTGCCTCATACTTGTACCCGTGGAATGACTTAGGCAGCACATGGGTGCTCATGATTTATAGGGATTACTTAATTACAGGTAATGTTGAGGTTTTGAAGAGGAATTTCAATAGAATGCGGGAGGTTATTGATTGGCTTATAAGTAGGGATTATGATGGTGACTGCATACCTGATTCAAGAGGTGGATTTGATAATTCCTACGATGGTACAAACATGTATGGTGCATCATCATACATTGCTTCCCTATTCCTATGCTCACTCCAGGCATTAATTAAATCAGCTGAGGTACTTGGAGTAAGACTCAGTGATAAGTATGAGTTATGCCTAAGTAAAGGTAAGGATACGTTGAATTCACTGTGGAATGGCCACTACTTCGTAGCGTGGAGATCAAGTAGGGAGGGTAGTGAATCATGTATGAACAGTCAACTCCTCGGCCAATTCTGGTGTGATTTTCTTAAGCTACCAGCATTAGTTGATGACGATAAGATTAATGGAGCCTTAAGGTCAATATATGAGCTTAACCATAGGTCATCACCACATTGCCTCCCCAATTCAGTTAAGCCTAATGGGGAAATCGACTCATCATCAGGTCAAATGAGGTCCTGTTGGCCTAGGGTAAGCTTCGTGGTTGCAGCCCACATGGTGCTTAGGGGAATGGTTAATGAGGGCCTTGAGATCGCTAAAAAGGAGTGGAGTACAATCTCAAGGCTGGAGCCATGGAATCAGAGCTCAAGGATAGATGCTATTGAAGGTAGGAATGTAGGCCTAGACCACTACATAGGTAGCGCCTCCCCATACATACTGTACTTAGTTATTAGGGATTTCACTAAAAGTAATAAGGTAGGACACTACTCTTAACGTACTCTAGGACATTCTGTTCATGATTAAACATCTTCGTGAAGGCAGCCTCAATATTCCTTGATTTTATAGCATCATAAACATCCCCATGCTCCTTAGCCTCCTCCAGTCTCCTACTGTAACTTGTGAATATGTTGACCCTAACTATCTTAAGCTTAAGCCTAATCTGCTTAAGTGTAGAGGCTATGAACTTATTGCCGCTTGCCTCAGCCACAAGTTCATGAAATTCACCGTTTAATTCAGCCAGCCTAACAGGGCTAGGATTAGGTTGCATAACCTCAGCCTTAATCATATCAATCAAGTTGCCCATCTTAACCAATTGATTATCCGTAGCCCTAATGGCGGCTAATCTAGCGGCCATTGCCTCAAGCGGTATCCTCTCCTCATAAAGCTGCACCACATCATCCTTAGTTATTGGTGTAACAACGTAGCTCCTCCCATCCTTAACCACAAACCCCTCCCTCTCAAGCCTAGCTAAAGCTTCCCTAACAGGTGTTCTACTGGCCCCAAGCATTGATGCAATCCTATCTTCCCTTAAGGCCTCCCCTGGCCTGAACTTACCTTGGATTATGGCGTTGAGCAACTCTTCATACACCCTATTAACCAGTAACTTAGGCTCCATATGTACATTAGTATACTACTCCAGTGTTTATAAGTTTAATTTAAAATAAGAAAGCACATAGTTTTTTAACCGTATCTAGATTTAAGCCATTAGCTAATAATGTACATACATTTGAATATTAGAAAGGTTTTTAAAGGTTTCCGATATCGGCATCTCTATGAACAGTAAACTAGCTATAGTTACACTAATGGTAACTACACTACTACTGATAACTAACGTGGCCAATGCACTGATGGTTACAGGCCAAGTAAGTACGCTTGCTGCACCAGGCCAGAATGCAGTGCCATTAGTAATATCAATCATTAACAATGGTGAAAGCCCATTACTCAATGTAACGATTAAGCCAATTTTCAGCTTCCCCTTTGGACCATATAACTACTTCAATAGTTCATACAAAGTGACAATACCAGTGATACCACCCGGTTCAAGCATCAACATCACTGAGCTGATTAATGTTAATCCAAGCGCCAGTAATGGCATTTACCAACTTAAGGTAAACGTAACATACATTGAGTTAACTGAAGTATTAATGAATAGAAGCATGGTGATTATACCGCGAAACGCCAGCAGCACCTTCAACATAACCATACCAGTATTAGGTTATGTTAAGTTTAATCCAGGCTTACCAACATGGGGTTCGGTTAATAGTCCCATTGAAGCTACACCGGGGATAGGTGTCTTGCCTTTAGTTATACCTATACTAAACTCTGGTAATGTTATGGCATCTAATGTCTCTGCCACAATAATCATAGGTGATGGCCTATTGCCAATAATTAATAAGAGTTACATAGGCTACGTACCCCCTGGAACACCTGCCTACGCAGTTTTCCTAATTAATGTAACAAACAAGGCTCCAGTGGGTGTAATTAATGGGAAGGTAATTCTACACTACTTCTCCAATACGACACAGGTAATTACAGTTAACATACCCGTAGTAGGTGAACCAAGGCTTATTACCCAAGGAGCTGGTTGGGGTTCACCAAGCAGTCCAATTGCAGTAGGCCCTGGCTACGGTATTGTTCCATTATTCGTAACCATAGTTAACTCTGGTACGGCTAATGCAATGAATATTAACGCTACTATATCATTACCAAGCGGCTTCACCCCACTGGTCAACTTCACGACAATAGGTGGTGCACCAATAGGTGTACCTGTCTACGCGGTGTTTATCGTTAACGTATCTAATGTGCATCCAGGCACTTACTACGCTAACTTAACGTTAACGTACAATAATGGGCTCACCTCAACACTAAGGGTTCCTATTGTTGTATCTGGGGAACCAAGACTAATAACTGAGGGTACCGTATGGGGTTCACCAAGCAATCCCCTTACTGTTGGCCCAGGATATGGTGCAGTCCCGTTAACATTCATACTAATTAATTCCGGCACTGCCCCTGCAATGAATGTTAAGGCCAACGTGTCATTACCGGTAGGATTCATACCATTAACCAGCAATGTAACAATAGGTAACTTACCAATGGGTACTCCTATCTATGTAACCTTCATGGTTAATGTAACTAATGTTAAGGCTGGAACCTACTACGCAAATTTAACGTTAACATATAGTGGTGGTTCATTAACAATTAAGAGGATACCCATTGTTGTTACTGGAGTCCCCAACGTAATTATTGAATCCTACTACACTAATCCACCTAACCTATTTCCAGGTTACCCAGAATCACTTCTAACCATTTACTTAGGTAATTCAGGCACGGCTATAGCTAGGAACGTTAAGGTTACACTCATTGGTGATAAGTACATTAGCGTGGTTAACCCATCAAATGGCGTCATCAACATTGGTAATTTACCAATTGGTGAACCTATACCGGTGAATTTCATTCTATCTACGGCTAATGGCATATACAGTACCGTTCAGGCGAATTTAACATTAATAATTAACGGTACGGGCTTCAATAAGACTTACGTAATACCATTAATTATTAAACCTAAGGCTAACCTAGTGATAGCTAACGTAACTGATGACTTAAGTGTGGGTGATAGTAATGTGCCGCTTTACATTACAATAATTAACAATGGTAACGTAACAGCCAAGAACATTGAGGTTATTTTAAATGGCCAGGGAGTAATAGAGCCACATGTAAGTAGCAGTAACCCACTTAGCGCATTAACAGCAGGCACATTATTCATAGGTGATTTAAAACCAGGGCAGGAGAAGCAAGTTGTCTTCATGGTGGATGTGCAGAATGGTATAGATCCAGGGAATTACAAGGTTACATTAACGCTATTATGGAATCAAACCGGTTCATTAATACCGATGGTTCAGAACGATGAGTTTACAATTCACGTTAACCCATCATTATCTCAACAGTTCGTTAGCCTGCTGATACCCAATAAGGTTTCCTCAATGCTATTTTATATTGTGCTGGTGCTTGTGATAGTTCTCCTAGTATTATTGGCAAGAAGCCACAGTGTAACTCAATAATAATATAAGGGTATTTCGTGTTTTTTAAACGATAAATTATTATTACTCTGAATCATAACTATAGGTGTATAGTCATGAGTAAGTTAACTAAGACTGAGTTAGCGGTGGGGGACCTGTACTATAGGCAGGGATTGAAGCCTAGGGAAATTGCTCAAAGGCTAGGTATATCAATAAACACTGTGTATAAGGCGTTATCAAAGTACAGGGCTTATTCAAGGGATAACATAGGTGATGGTGAGAAGCCACAGGAATCTATGGTTAAAACCAGTGAAGCAAACACGCAGCAACCGTTAGGTGCTGCGACAATTAACTTGAGCTTCACAGTGAGCATTAACCAAGCCCCATCAGCAGGCTACCTGGAGCTCAGTAGTGTGAATGAGACCCTTAATTCACTAATGAGGGAGATTAAGCTCATTAAGGATGATTACGCGCAATTGATTAACGCTATAATGGACTTGAAGAAGCTCATTAGTAGCGTTAATACTTCCAACTGCAGTAATGCGTATGACGGTGAATTTAATAATCAACGTGATTTAAACTTACCAAGCTTCGTTAAGGATAACGTGTGGGTGGATATTATTAGGAGTAAAGAGGGGGGAAGGTCTATGTTTATTTCTGCGAAAGGTTCATAAATAAAGCCAGTACAGTTAAACTTATAGATAACTTATGGGGCAAAGAAGCCTAATAATGCCGCTAGACTCAAGGCTGACAGATGTAATAGGGTTAATAGACACTATACTTAATGATTTTGGGGGAAAGGCGGACATTTACGCTGTAGCCCAGCATATGGACGCTGACCTAGACGACATCATACCTAATCTGAATGCCGCAATATACCTAGGATTCCTAAAGGTAATTAACGGTGATGTGGTAGTTACTGAACTTGGTGTTAAATTTCTTAATTCCAAAATACCTGAACGTAGGAGAATGCTACGTGAATTAATATCCAGTATTGAACCCTTTAAGACTGCCATAGAAATAGGAAAGGATGAACCCTTCCCACTTGAGAAGCTGATAATGGCCTTAGTTAACAAAGGGTATAGTGAATTTAAGGCACCTGGAATAAGAGACCTCTTAACAATACTACTATCGGAATGGGGAGCTTACGCTGGTTTAATAAAGAAGAGGGGGGATGAGTATATAATAACGTAGAATAATTAATGAACCCACTGATTGCTGATGAAACGAACAGTAAACCCTACTTTTAAGGTTGGAGACAGGAGTCTTAACCCTCAACTAGTCAACCCAGTATCAGAATGAGGAAACCCATTACTGTAAATATAATCCGCGTCTCCTTAACACTGATGCAACCTTATTATCCCATGGTGTTAACCCAAGCCAGATTAATAAATTACCCAACGTATTTAAGTCAACTGCTCTTAGTGTGCTTAATTCCCTGTGGAGTCTATTAATCTTATCAGCCTTAGATTGATTAGATATCACGGCATCCTCAAGATTATAGTTACTGAACTTAACCATTAGCAGTATTGACACTAGCTTGTTTATCCTCTCAGGAACCCCAGTTAACACACCTCTTAGGGTTAACTTAACCCTAGGTACGTTAAGTTCACTTAATCCTAGACTTTTATATAATTCATAGGTTTCACCCTTCCTAATTACTTCACTATCACTTATACCACCGATTATGAATGCATCAGTTGATTTAATAATGTCTTCAGTTAACTCAACATCACCATATGGGTCAAGCATTACTGCTGATTTCAAGTAATTTGACGGTATACTCCCCAGGAATCTTGTGGCAGTATTAATATTACCAGTGAATTTACGGAGTAAATTCATGAACTCATCATCAACGCCAGCTATGGTTAAGTTACCATCCCAAAGGTACCTCCTTAACTCTCTAAGAGTCTGCATTAACTGTATTATTAAGCTCCTTAGTTCATTCTCAGTATGTCTTCTCCAAAAGGATACATCAATTATGAACTGTGGGTATTCAGGCATTACGGCATTATGTTTAATTACTTCACCGCATTTATAATCAATGAAGCAGTCAGTCTCATAAGTGCCTAGTGAACTTAGTATTGGTAAGTCATCAATGCTTACTAAAACTTCTCCCCTCCTAGAGCCTTTACACACGTTCAACTTGCCTAGCAATACCTGCACAGCAACCTCATTAAAACCACCATACCTACTCAGTAGCCTACTACCTACATAGATGCTATTGCAGATTCCACGTAGTGAACGCATTAATGCAGTTAGTGCATACATTCGTGAGGGCAATTGAATAAGGCTTAATATAAAGCATTTCTTAAATGGTTACTCTGAAGTTTAGGCGCTTCAGCAATTCATTATACCTATTCCTTATTGTTACATCTGTAACACCAGCGATTGATGCAATTTCTCTTTGCCTAATTTTAATATTATATATTAATAAAGATAAGTATACCATGGCTGCTATTGTTGATGTAAATGTTTTCCCATTAAATAAGCTAACCGCCTTACCCTTATTTATCATGTCCCTTATCAGCAGCATTAATCTATGCTTAATGTTGCTATTAACATTGATGACATTAACAATCTTCAGGGTCATGTTAATTAATTGCTCATCATTGTAGATACCCTTAATGTTCATTAAGTTAGCTATGTGCATATATGCCTTATTAAAGCCCTTAACATCAACATCACTATTCTTGAGCAGATCCTTCATGGTACACGGTAGGTTACGTTTCCTGCACGCTATGTAGATTAAAGCTACGGCAGTCTCCTTAATTCTACCTCTGTAACCCATCTTAGTTAATAACCTATAGTTTAACACAACCTCATCTAATATTGACTCAGGTAAACCAACATTAGCTATAATTTGCTTAGCTATGGATCTAAGCATCATTATGTTGCGTTCACTTGGGCTGAATAATGATAATGATGGTATTATCCTAAACTTAGGCTTATTAACGCTAATTACGTCAACATATAGGTTGAACCCGGGTGATGATGCACTTACTGGACTAGCCCTTGATAATGATCTACCGTTTTTATCGACTCCCCTCCATTCAGGCCCCTTATCTATCTCATGATCTATCATTACGTAACCACACTTGGCGCAGTAAACCGTACCTTTATGTTCATCATAAATAAACTCACTTGAACCACATACTGGGCACTTATCCATGTGTACTCACCTCCTCATTACCCTATTATAGTCAATATCCCTAACATAAGCCTGCTTACCAACATAACTAGTAGCGTCTAGGCCCTTGATAGGTTTGATTAATGCATAGGGTGAGTTAACAGGTCCTATTATATCCTTGATGGTGCCTATCCTCCTCATTGAGTAATCCATTGTTACTAGGCCTACAAGCCTATCAGCCTTACTTGAATTAACCTTGGCAACTATTAAACCATCCCTAGCCACGTGTAGTATGACCCCAATTCTTATAAGTGGCACGTATACTTTTCCCATTAGCTCCTTATTAAGGATTATCGATTAATTAACCAGGAAATACCGTAAAGATACACTAGAACCATTATAAGCCGAGTTAGAGACATTATGCGTATAAGGGGGCTAACCTTTAAAAGGCCCTTCATAAGTGGTTTAGCGATGGCTAAGTTAGCTGCCTTTTACCAAGGCAATGATAGCAAGAAGGTGACGGGTGGATTTAGGGCTAAGCCCTATAGGGTTAAGAGGAAAGCCCTAGGAGGCGGCCCACCTACTAATACTAGGCTTAGCAATAAGGAGAAGAGGCTGATTGAAAGGGTTACTGGAGGTAATGTTAAGATTAGGTTAAGTGAGGCTGGTTACGCCAACGTATTTGATAAGAGTAGCGGCACTAGTAAAGTGGTTAGGATACTTAGGATTATTGAATCCCCAGCCAACAGTGACTTCATTAAGAAAGGAATAATAGTTAAGGGTACCATAATAGAGACTGAGGTGGGTAGGGCGGTTGTCACTTCCCGTCCAGGCCAAGATGGCGTAATTAATGCTGTTAAAATATGAATTAAAGATACCAGTAAGTTAAGCTTCATTGTTGAAGACCTGCATGCATCTAAACTTTAGAGATAGATTTATAAGTGAATTTACGTATAATAATTATGCCAAGCGAGGAGGGGGAGGAGATAGAGAGGGAGAGTGTAACCTCAGAATTGATAACTGAGGCTGGAAAACGCATTGTTAAGATAAAGTTATCAACAGGAAAAACATCCGCTGGGAAATTATTCGGTAAACGCGGCAGGGGTGGTAGACCAGACTTCTTCAGGATAGTCTTTGGCGCCGTGGCGAATGGCCTAAGGTCAAGCCTAGGTAATGAGGAGGGGGAAGCCAAGTTCAATGAATTAAGGAACAAGAGCGAGTTCAGGAAGTCACTGAGCCAAGTGTTTAAAGACATTAGGGATTGGTTTTTCAATGAAGCCATTAAGCAGTACAACATTGGTAAGGGTGACGTCTTCGCGATATTAACTGAATTAGACCTTGACTTAGAAACAGGAGAATTGAAGTGGGTTCGTGAAGGTAGCCAAGTTATTTACTGGGTTAGGAGCGATAAAATTAGGGCAGTTGAATCCTGCGGTAAGATTGAGGAAGAGTACAGAAAGCTTAAGGAGGATTATGATAAGCTTAGGGAAGAGAACATTAGGCTTAAAGAACAGAATACTGCATTATCTAAGGAATTAGCAAACGTTAAGGCAAGGATAAGTGAATTAATGAAACTGCTTGGTAACCAAGAATAGTTAAAAAGTGTGAATCACCTAGCAGGTATGAGAGTAGTTGTTGAGGAGAATGAGGTAGCGTTCAGAATACTTGTTAATGAACCTAAGCCTATAGTTAACTTCGAGTATAAGGCTGGGAATGTAGTTAATGAGTTTAAGGGATTTGCCCACGAATTTAAGCTTCTCAATCATGTAATCAGGATTAAGGAGGAGGGTAATAGGTTAATGATGAGTAAGGATCTTGATCTTAAGGAGCATGTGCTTGGGCTTGGTGAGAAGGCCTTTGAGCTTGATAGGAGGAGGGTTAGGGTTAGGATGTGGAACCTAGATGCCTCAGCTCCAGCCCCATATAATTGGTATAGTGACCCACTCTACGCATCAATACCATTCTTCATAAGTGTTAAGAATGGTGAAGCAGTGGGTTTCCTAGTGAATTCGCCAGCTGAATTAATATTTGATGTAGGCTTATCTAAGTATGATGAGGTTAACGTAATAATACCTCACAGTGATGTTGAAGCATACGTGATTAAGGGACCTAGTATAGAGAAGGTTATTGAGAATTACACCAGCATAACTGGTAAGCCCCTTGATCCACCGGACTGGGCGCTTGACTACCAAATATCAAGGTGCTGTGGGTATGAGCCTCAGGACATGGTTATTAGAATAATTGATGAGCATGATAAGCTTGGGGTAAAGCCCACCGCAATATACCTAGATTTACAGTACATGGATTCCAATAAATTATTCACATGGGATAAGTCCAAGTTCCCAAATCCAAGACTCATGATTGAGGAACTACATAGGAAGGGTGTTAAGTTAATCACAATTATTGACCATTGGATTAAGCTTGATCAGGGTTACGAAACCTTCATAAGCGGATTAGGTAAGTACTGTGAAACACCTAATGGTGAACTATACGTTGGTAGAGGATGGCCTGGTGCTGTGGTTTTCCCAGACTTCTTTAACTCCAAGGCCCGTGAATGGTGGAGTAACCTAATTGAGAGGTGGGTTAAGGATTATGGGGTTGATGGTGTTTGGCTTGACATGAATGAACCAACAGATTACGTTAGGGAGAGGGAGTGGTCTATTGATAGGGGTACTTTACATAGGCTTGATGATGGTAGGGTTATTAGGCATGAATTAGCTAGGAACGCCTACCCATACTTCCAGGCAATGGCAACATACGAGGGCCTTAAGAAGGCTGGACACGATAAGCCGTTTATACTGTCCAGGGCTGGATACGCCGGTATTCAGAAGTACGCATTCCTCTGGTCAGCCGACAATACACCATCTCAAGATGATGTACTACTTCAAATGCAGCTAATGGAGTCAATGAGCCTATCAGGTGTACCATTCTTCGGATGCGATATAGGTGGATTCATAGGTAGGGGTGATTCAAGGAGGTATAGGCCCTACACTGATCAAGGTGAATTACTAGTAAAGTACTATAGGGCTGCGTTATTCTTCCCATTCTTCAGAAGCCACACTAGTAGTAATCCTGATAGGGAACCCTATGCGCTTAGGAGCGACTACGCTGCCGCAATTAGGAGAGTTATTGAGCTTAGGAGAAGCTTCATGCCTTACCTCCTCGCCCTAGCCACTGAGGCCCATGAGACAGGCCACCCAATAATTAGGCCCCTAGTCTACCATTTCCAGGATGATGAGGACTCATACCACATTATTGATGAATACATGGTTGGCAGTGGCCTACTCTATGCACCTCAAATATATGGTGGTGAGAGAAGTGCGTATTTGCCTAAGGGTAATTGGGTTAACTGGTGGAGTTGCGAGGAGTATAGGGGACCAGCATGGATTAAGACTAATCAGGAATTCCCACTATTCATTAGGGAGAACTCAGTAATACCAACATCTACTGAAGTTAGAGTTTATGGATACGCCACATTAAGGCTACGTGATGGGAGAGTCGTAGAGTACGATGGTAAAGCAATTAAGGCCCCAGGCTACAGTAAAGCCACAATACATGAAGATGGGGGGTGCCGTGAAGTTCAACTAACGTAATTACTGTAATATTAATTACCCATTAATGATTCACATAATCTCCCTTTAAAGACTTCCATGGAGAATTCCTCAGCCCTTCTCATGGCTAGCAGTGCGTAATCATCATATCCACCCCTGAGCACATGTTCAGCAGCATTGGTAGCCTCTTCTAAATTACTATAGCCTAATCCGTACTTACCGCGATCAATTATATCATACCATGGGCCACCTGACTTAGGTACTATCGGTACTGCACCAGTGGCCATTGCCTCAACAACAACAATACCGAATGGCTCATGCGGCTTACCGTGAATAAATACCTTTGACCTACCGAGTATACTATATGATTCGTCTATACTTGGGTTTAATATTAACTCAACTTGCTTAGCTAAACCCATTTTCTCAGCAAGCTTAAGCAGATTAGCTACATATGCTTTAGCCGACATGTCTTCAGCCGAACCCATTATGTATGCCTTAGCATCAATACCCCTATCCTTTAACCCACGGAGAACCTTAATGACTAATTCATGGCCTTTTGCTGAACCAAGCCTACCAAAGGATACTAATGAATCCTCTCTGCTTTCACTCCTATATTTACTCGCTAACTTGACATCAACAGGTGGATGAAGTACCTTAGGTAGTATTCCTATTACCCTATAGGTTACGTATGCTGTAACATAACTGTTAGCGAAGAGGTATTTTGCCCTTTTAATAATATTGTAACTTGAGCCAAGGGCTTGAATGGCCATGGGTAGCATCCTATGAGGCTTAGCCAATGGTGCAATGGGTCTTCTCCTATCAGTGTAACCATGAATATAGAAGATTACGTCATTATGTTTAATAAACTGTGATAAATATAAATCATCTAGGTACACTAAATCATAACTACTGCTTATGCTTATCAGCTCCCGCATACCTACCGTAGAGTTAACTAAACTACACACAGGATTTGTGCAAGGAAGATTCTTGATCATTCTAATGTTAACACCACTTAAGTCTACACCATGAATGCTCTTAATGTGGGATATGCTGATTCTGTGGCTTGTTAAAATATCAACATTGAATCCACACTCTAGTAGTGCCTTAGCGAACATTACGTATAGCCTCTGTGCGCCTCCAATTCCATTAATTGACCAATATACTAACGCTCTCATAGTTGAGTGATGCATACTGGTTATTTTTAAGGCATCTATTATCCTAAGTAGATTATAATTACTTTACTATTAACCCAAGTATCTTAGTTTATCGCATGAGAAACCTAAACTTCCCCTTATCTTAGCATACTTATAGAGTAATTTCACGTAACTTTCCGTAATTGCCATATTTAAGCCTCTTAGGAAACCATAATCCCTCATTCTCTTAATCGCTAAGATGGGTATTAACACTATTGGTGACAATAACCTCACAGCATCATCAGTTACATTAACTGACATGATTATGCCATACCTTGACGCTATTTTAATGTACTTAATATCGACTGAAGCATTCATAATGCCCTTAGTTACTTGGTTCATTTTCACAGGGTCATGTTGAATTGCCCCAGTGAATCCAATGAAAATACCCCAGCCTGAGCATTGGAAAGCCCTCATTAGCCATGCATCCTCGTAAAGATGCAGCTCTGGTGGAATTATTCCAAATCTCTCCCTAATGGTCTTTAGGGCATTCCTCCTTAAGGCTATATCATTCGTCCTCCCCCTTTCTAGAAATGTTGTTAAGAAGGCCCTGAGTCTTTTACCATCAATGGCTACGTGGCTTAGGTTAATTTCCTCAATGCTATTCACATCATAGGTTACGCCGTAGAACATTCCAATTCTATTATCAGTAAAGGCATGCAGGGCCTCGTTCCACCATCCATCTCTTAAAACCACATCATCATCAAGCTGAATAAGCACATCTTCACTGAAGTTATCTAGGAACAAGTCTATTGCCGTCTGCCTACCAGTAGCTCTGGTTGATGTATGGTAATTGTATGGTCTTGACTTGGTGACATAAAGCTCCTTTCCATGTGAATCAGCGAAATCCTTAACGGTAAGCATGGTTTTATCATCGTCACTATCATCAATGAGTATAATGGACTTGTAGGGTATCTGTAGGGTTGACTCCATCATCATCTTGAAAACAGCTCCCTTTCGGCTACCGTTCTTAGTAATTAAGGCTAATGCAGCGTTCATAGCTTAAACTTAGGCGCATTGCATGTTCTTTAAACTTTTACCACATATTTAAGGCCATTTCACGTTCTACGTCATTGTTTATATTTAGAAATAAACCAGTACCATTCAATTATTGCTAATACTGGTTTGATTATAATTAAGCGCAGTTAATACGTACATTGAAGCTGACCAAATCAAGGGGGATGTTGAAGGAAGTGGGTTACCGTAACTTGGATCAATAGCCTCAGGTAGTAAACCATACTCAGAGTGGTTAACGGCCCAATTAAGTAAATTTAATGAAGCTGTGTAGTTACCTACCTCCTCATAGTAGAGTGCTAGGAAGAGTGTGGTTATTACCCAGGGTGGGTTTTCCCCACTACTATCGTAAAGGTAAGCCGCATAGTGGTATACATCATTACTGTACCTAGCTAACCCACCTACTTTACTATTCCACAAATTACTAATGACGCAATCAACAGCCTTAACTGCCCTATTACTTGAGGGGTTTAGTAGTCCAAAGTCAATGGGTAGTATGATTGATGAATCGTAAATCACACTACTCGGCACTAATATAAGCCGTGTCTTACCTTGATAATAGACTTCACTTGGTTCTAACGCCCTAACATAACAGCCATTAACGTAAAAGTCATGTTGCAGCGTGTTATTTAATTTACTAATCATTGTGATGATCCACGATGCGTTATACCCCAATTCACTGTACAACATATATGATGCAACTAATCCATCTAAATCCACTGCCTGAGTCCAGAAATTGTAGGCGTATAAGTCCTCCCATATACTTAAATCCTGTGGTATTAAACCATTATTATTAATGGCCCTGTATTCCCAATTTAATGACTTATTTAATGCTGGTATTACAGCACCTATGAAGGATTCATTGTGGGTTAACTTATAGTATTGGTAAATCCCTATTTGAAATAACCCAACGCTATCATACTCTGGTATACCATACCCATAATCAGGGTCACCATTGAAGAAACTATACCTGGTAAACCAGGTTCCTGAATTGTTCTGAACCTTAGCCATCCATAACCAGTATTCTGCCGCAGAACCATAATGACCAGATTCCTGAAGGGCCATTGCAGCGAAGGAAGAGTCCCTAACCCAAGTGTATAGGTAAATTGGTTCAGGCGATGCAGCGAACCCTCCCGTCACTGGGCTTTGGGAATCCTTAATTAAGAGTAGGCTTAAGTAATATTCATTAAGTAGACAACCACTTAGGTTAGGTCTTCTTGATTCCATGAGCCATGATCTAACTCTCTCATTATTCATCCTCAATAAGTATTGAAGAGGAGTAGGATAATTGTTAATCGTTAGCTCAATGTAATTAAATCCACTGGTCTTCACAAGAACCTGAATCGACTTACCCGTCACACTAATGCTGAATGATGCGCCAGGCGAGTAGATCGTTATGTTTGGTTTACCAATGATTACTACACCATCTTTAATTGGTCCATAACTATAATTACCTATAGTCTCAATAATATAGCTTAACGGCACTGTTGAGTTTTGAATGATTAAAATTGCGTTAGCGTATGGAGGCATCATGAATTCCACCCACCCATTAACACCCCTTACAACTACAGTATTGTTTAACGTGAGGTAAGAATCATGAACATTACCGAGGTTCTCAACATATAGACTTACGTTAATTAACCCTATCCCCTTAACCATAAGCCACCTTAATGACGTAGGCATTGTTACTAATCCACCGCTTTGGCTCAACCCAAAAATGGGGAAACCAGTGGATATGAGGCTGCTCATGTTTGCCCAATTACTGAGTAGTAGGTATGAAGCTGATGGAGGCATGTCATATGGGAGCATTGGGTTAACTAAACCAGAAAAGGTACAGTTACCTAGATTTAAGCTTACTGCAGTGCCATGACTTCTAATGTGAGTTAATACTACAACACTGATTACTAGTGCCACCAGTATGACTGCAATCGCAACTTTACCGATTAATTTCATACTTTAAACCCCAACCACTACAACGTTTAAAGTTTTTTCAATCCTTATGACTGCGAGAAATCAATGCTTCCTGCAATACTGTAGAGAACATGGAGTATTACGTTGGGTGAATTGACCTTAAGTGTGTAGGTTAATTATGTGTTACAACAATAGTTAGATACTTCAATATTAAGGTAAACTAATCACTTTTCCCTTAATTTACTCCTTATTAATGTGCTTGAAAGTTTTACTCCATAACCATCTTTAATGATTGGTATTGATATGATTACTAATGGATCTAACCCATTTTTAACCCTTATGTTATTTATCTCAAATGCCCTAGGTAATGTTTCTAGGCTAACAACTATACCATCTATACTATTATCAGATACCGCAGGTCCATATGGATCATTTATCTTTGAGATAATTACCTTATCCTTATCAACCTGCAGTTCCCTGGTTAGCATCGTTAATAGGGCATTAACCCTATCTTCAAATGACTTAACCTTATATGATTTATATGATTGCGCGAATTCATCACTAGTAACACCAATAAGTATCCTTTCGCCGTACTTAACGGCAGTGTAAAGTATCATAATGTGTCCACTGTGTATTGTATCAAATGTACCACCTAATGCAAGCTTATGTAGCCTTAACATTAGTTCCCCTAATTTAAACTAACCCCCTCAGTAATATTAACTTTATGCATACCCAATAGTCATCTTCACTTAGAGTTACCTTCTGGATAATATGCTGCAGCTGGAACAAAACTTATTAAAAACCTAAACTAGGGCAGCATTATGGCGAGTAGGTGTATGAAGTTCGTTCAAGACGAGCTAAGCTCCGTGGTGGGAAGCATGGTGCTGGTTAAGTTGAGGGATGGTACTACAATAAGGGGGACCCTGAAGAACTATGACCAGCACATGAATCTGCTACTGGACAATACTGAGGAGATAATAGACCCTAAGACATCAATTAAGAGGGGTATGGTTGTAATAAGGGGTGATACTGTGCTTTTCGTATCGCCAATAACAACGTAACGACCTCAAGGTAATATGCTTAGGAGTTTTAATGCGACCTGTTTGCGTACTCTTCTCGGGGGGTAAGGATTCAACGTATGCTGTTCACTGGGCTTTAATGCATGGTTTCGATGTTAAGTGCTTGGTTACCTTAATGCCCGGCAGGGAGGATTCCTGGATGTTTCATAGACCAGCCGTCGAGTATACTAGGCTTCAGGCTGAGGCCATGGGGATTAGGCAGATTATTGATACGACTAGTGGAGTTAGGGGTGAGGAATTAGATGACTTAAGGAGGATCCTGAAGAGGGCTATTGATGAGTGTGAAGTTACCGGTGTGGTTACAGGAGCTTTGCTTTCGGATTACCAAAGGATGAACATTAACATGGTTTCTGAGGAGTTAAAAATAAGGGTTTACTCCCCTCTCTGGAGGAAGAATCAGGCTAGGTACCTCATGGAGCTTCATGAATCTGGTTTAAGATTCATGTTGACTTCAATAGACGCCTATGGCCTTGATTCACGACTACTGGGTAAGGTCCTAGATAAGGCTGACTTAGAGTATATTATTGAATTATCGCAGAAGTATGGCTTTAATCCAGCCTTTGAGGGAGGTGAAGCGGAGACTTTCGTTGTTGATGCCCCATTATTTAGGAAAAGCATTAAAGTTAGTGGGTATGTTAAGAGAATAGGGGAGTACTCGTGGAGGTTTATTATTACTGATGCTTCATTTAAAGATAAATAACGTTAGTGAAGATGGGAGAGCCTATGCCGTTGACCTCAACGGGGTCCCGTGGCTCATCTACTGTAAGGCTAGGTAGATGACTGAGGACCAGGTTCCCATACTTGACTATGATTGAGCATAAAAATGAGTGTTATGAAGGTATAGGGATAAACGGTTAGGTAGGTTAAAGTTTTTAAGGTAGGCATCATTGGCTGATTGAGATGCAGGAATACACTTACCCAGATTCCATAGTAATAACGGCTGGCCATGTTGACCATGGTAAGACAACGGTAGTTCAAGCACTTAGTAGTGAGTGGGTTGCTAGGCATAGTGAGGAGATTAAGAGGGCTATGACGATTAAGTTAGGTTACACTAACGTTGACTTATATGAATGTGGTGGTGAATACCCAATAGTCCCCATTGGCATCCTTAAGGATGGTAAATGCCCGGATGGTTCAGAAGCTAAATTCATTAGGAGAATATCAATACTTGATGCTCCTGGGCATGAAGTCCTACTTTCAACTATGATTAGTGGAATCTCCTTCGTTGATGGTGCATTAATGGTGATTGATGCGTCAATGCAAGCCCCTCAGCCTCAGACTGAGGAGCACTTCATAGCTTTAACCATAATGGGTACTAAGAGCCTTATTATTGCTCAAAATAAAGTAGACTTAGTTAATAGGGATAAGGCTATTGAGAACTACATGCAGATAAGGGGTTTCATAAAGGGTACCTGGGCTGAGGGGTCACCTATAATACCAATATCGGCGCTTCATAAAGTTAACATTGATGCGTTAACCTCAACCTTAAATAACGTAATTAAGCCTAAGGTAATTGACTTAAGTAAGCCACCTATAATGTATGTATTAAGAAGCTTTAATGTAAATAAACCAGGCACACCGCCTGATAAACTAGTGGGTGGTGTAATAGGTGGTACATTACTTCAAGGTAGAATTAGGGTTAATGATGAGATTGAGATTAGGCCAGGCCTTAAGCTTGGGGATAAGTACATGCCGATTAGAACTAAGGTGGTTAGTATTGCTATTGGGAATCAGTTAATTGAGGAGGCAAGGCCAGGTGGATTAGTAGGCATTGGTACACTGCTTGACCCTGCATTAACCAAGGCAGACGCCTTAGTGGGTAGTGTAGTTGGGGAACCAGGTAAGCTCACTCCAGTTTACGGAAGCATTGATATTGAGTATCATTTAATAAGCAGGAGAGGGGTGGATTCATCACTTAAGGTTGGGGAACCAGTAATGGTTATTGTTGGGTCAGCCTCAGTAATGGGTATTGTGAGAAGCTTCAAGGGTGACTCAGCATCAATAGACTTAAGGAAAGGGGTCTGCACTCAGGAGGGGGCTAAGTTAGTTGTAATTAAGCAGGTAATGGGGAGGTGGAGGATAGTTGGTTGGGGTAAATTAAAGGGTGGTAAGGTACTTTTAGACTAGGCATGTGACGTAAACTTATTAACCCTAATTGAATTAAGCATAAGTGAGCAGAAAGTACCCTAAGTATCCTTTAGTTGGCGTTGGCGCTGTAGTGATTAACAATGGTAAAATACTACTGGTTAAGAGGGCTAATGAACCAGGTAAAGGTAAGTTAAGCATACCTGGTGGTATGGTTAATGCAGGTGAGGACCCAGGTGATGCAGTAATCAGGGAACTTGAAGAGGAGACTGGGTTAAAGGGTGTAGTCACCTTACTCCTAGGGGTTTACCAGTATGTTGAGCGTGATGATGAAGGTAACGTTAAGTACCACTTCATACTACTGGATTACCTAGTTGATGTTAAGGAGGGTTCACCTAAGGCATCAAGTGATGCTGCTGAGGTACTGTTCATTGATTTAAAGGAGGCGCTTAACATGAATGTGACGGAAACCACCAGGGAATTGATTAATGATATATTATCCAAGGGGGTTAAGGTATGCGTGGGGTCAATGAACATTATTAAGCTTAACCAACCCCCACCTTTTTAAGGGGAATCAGCAAGTAGTTAAGGATGGTGATTAAGAGTGGAGAGTAGTATCAGGGATTTAGCCCTTAAGCATGCGTTGATTAATGCAGTTAGGTTTAATGGCAAGGCTGATGTTAAGGCTGTTGTTAGTAAGGTCTTCGCCGATAACCCTGAGTTAAGAAGTAATGCAAAGCAGGTGGTGGAGATAGTTAAGGATGTGGTTAACTACGTTAACTCATTGACGTTAAATGAACAGAGGAGGATACTTGAGGAGAGGTGGCCTGAGGCCTTGGGTGTTAAGAAGACTACTGAGGAGAGGAGGGGTGATGTTGAATCCTTACCTGAATTACCTGATGCTGATAAGTTAAGTAAATTAACATTCAGATTCGCCCCGAACCCAGACTTCTACCTCCATCTAGGCAGTGCCAGGCCAGCTATAGTCAACTATGCCTATAAGCTGAAGTATGCTGGTAAGGGTAAGGAATCCAGTTTTATCCTTAGGTTTGAGGATACTGACCCAAGGATAAAGAGACCACTGTTGGACGCCTATGATGCCATTAGGGAGGATTTAAGGTGGCTTGGTGTTAAATGGGATGAGGAGTATATTCAATCAGACAGAATGAGCATATATTATGAGCATGCTAAGAGGCTCATTGAGATTGGGGGTGCATACGTAGTTGCTAAGGGTAGTGGCTGTGAGCCTAATGATTGGAAGAGGCTGAAGATTGAGGGGAAACCATGCCTAACCAGGGAGGCTGAGTCATCTAGAAACCTTGAGTTATTTGATAAGATGCTTGAGGGAGTATTCAATGAGGGTGAGGCCGTTGTGGCAATTAAGACAGATTTAAGCAGCCCAGACCCCAGTATTAGGGATTGGGTAGCCTTCAGGGTAATAGACACGCATAAGTACCCTCACCCAAGGGTTGGGGATAAGTACATTGTGTGGCCTACATATAACTTCGCCGTGGCTATTGATGACCACTTAATGGGCATTACCCACGTGCTTAGGGCTCAGGAACATAGGGTTAACACTGTCAAGCAGTATTACGTCTTTAAGGCATTTGGTTGGGAGCAGCCGTACACTATACACTTTGGTAGGCTTAAAATAGAGGGATTGAAATTAAGTAAGAGCATACTGAAGAAGCTGAATCTAACTAAGGATGATGTAACATTACCAACTCTGGCTGGTTTAAGGAATAGGGGGATTACCCCAGAGGCCATATGGAACCTAATACTCTTCGTCGGTATTAAGGATACTGATGCAACAATAAGCTTAAAGAACCTTTATGCCTACAATAGACGTGTAATAGAACCATTGGCCAACAGGTACATGTTTGTTAAAAACCCTGTTAAGCTAAGGCTTAAAGGGGTTGATGGCATAATTGAGGCTAAAATACCCATGCATCCCTCATATCCTGAAAGGGGTATTAGGATAATTAAAGTCATGAGTAAGGAGGGGTATGCTGAGGTTTATGTGCAGGCTAGTGATGTTAAACCAGGGTTAATGATAAGGTTAATGGGGCTTGGTAATGTTAAGATCAATAGCATTAAGAATAATGAGGCTGAAGCTGACTTCACCGGGCAGAGTGTGGAGGATGCCAAGAAGGGTGAAGTACCCATAGTACAGTGGGTACCCGCGGATGCTGTTAATGCTGAGGTAATAATTCCCATTAATGTTGGGCAAATAACCGTGGATAATGGCCTTGTTGAACCAACTGTAGCTAAGCTGGAGCAGGGAACAGTAATGCAGTTCATAAGGTACGGCTTCGTTAAGATCATGGAGAACAATAAGGGTAAGTTAAGGTTAGTATATATCCATGATTAATGCAACTACTAATTATTTCTGCTGTTCATTGGTTAATTTAATGTGATGCCTTGTCTTAACCATAAACCCCCTACTAACGGTCTTCGCTTCTTCAGGCATTATTAAAAGCCTACCCACACCTATTACGTTACCCTCTTCATCAATGATTGCAGCATCCATGTTTTGAACAGCATTCCTAACCTCAACAACACCCTTAACAGGAACACTCCTACCCTGCTTAACGTACTGGGCGGTTTCACTGTTAACCCTAATCCATGAGTCTATTAATGATGCCCCGTAAACAGTAGGTATTAGTAAACCATCACTAGCCCTAATACTGAATGCTACCTTACCATTAACATAAACATGCTTAATCCTCCTTAATGCATCATAATACTCCACCTCAACATCCATATTGCTCAACCTACTGGCAACTCCCCATCCATACACATATGCTATTATTGCAAGGGCTCTATTCACTAAAAACTTACTCCTAGTCCTAGCCACTGGGTTTACTTAAGCTAATGCGTATTTATATGTTCTGGTTCATTTGCGTTCTCGTTCACTACTTTCTTAATCTTTACGCATCATTACTTGTGAGTAGTGAGGATATGGAGTTCGTTTTCATGGTGGTTTATGATCGTTTAGTTTCATTTCTTCTTCCTCCCCAATGTCTAGATTAAGGATTTCAGTAGCGCCTTCCTTTATGCCCCTAACCAGTTAGCATGCTTCAATATAAATACTGAATAAGAGTCCATAAACTTTAATAAACACACTACACGAGCCAGCTTAACCCATTAAAGGATAGAAGCGCTCAGCAATCATAAAATATTGCAGACCTTGGGATGTACGTATTTCATGGATGCTGAATTCACGTAGTTTGAAAAGTAAATGTATTCCTCAGGGTGAGAGTTGTTAGTATTGCGTATCTACATGATGTAGTTGGGGGTTTACATGAACTTAGTTAAGTCGCTTCTCTTACTGCCCTTAACTATTGCTATATAGAGTTTCTCAGCTAGTTCACTCCACTTTAACTCATCCTTAATGGCCCATGATGCTATTAGAGAATTGTATCCACTTAGCATTTTAAGGAAGGTAACCCAATTAATCCCCTGTGCCTTCAATTCACTTCTCCAGGAGTTCCAAAGGTACTTGGCTAGTTCATTACCGAACCATATGGCGAAGTTACTGCAACCAGGCCCACTGCAGGTGCTCATTCTTCTCCTAATCCTATCCTTGATATCAACTGGTTCAGGAGGTATGTCTCCTGGCACGTGTATTAATTTTTCCCCTAGTAATAAATCTATGGTTTAAACAGGCTTAATGCTTAAGGTTACTTAGCTTCATGGAGTCTAAGTTGAATTAGGGGTATATTTATTTAGGATTACTGAATTGCCACTGCGTGGAGTTGAATGACTTTGAGAAGGCTAGGAGGAGGCTTGTTGATGATCTTAAGGCGGATGGTATAATAGTTAGCAGGGAGGTTGAGAAAGCTATGTTAAGTGTGCCTAGGCACTTATTCATACCAAATTACATTAGGCATTACGCATATCAGGATACTCCCTTAGTTATAATGAAGGGGCAGACTATAAGTGCCCCCCATATGGTTGCAATAATGTGTGAGTTAATTAAACCTAGGAGGGGTATGAGGATTCTTGAGGTTGGTGCTGGTACTGGTTACCAGGCTTGCGTATGCGCTAAGGCTATTGAAGATGGTGTAGTTTACAGTGTGGAAATTGACCCATATATTGCCTTATACGCTGCCATTAATGTTATTCACGCAGGCTTCAGTAGTATGGTTAAGGTGTATCAGGGTGATGGTAAGCTTGGGTTACCTAAACATGCCCCCTTTGATGCGGTACTAGTTACTGCCGCAGCCTCCACTGTGCCTCAACCCCTCCTTGATCAATTAGCAGTAGGTGGTGTGATTGTCATACCACTTAAGGAGGATGGGTACCAGAAGCTCTACGTTATGGAGAAGGGTAAGGAAGGGATTAGAAAGAGATTTATAACCTACGTATCCTTCGTTGACCTAAAATGAGTAGGATAAAGATACCAAGTGGTTTCGTGATAGGCGCCGCAATGTCGGCGTACCAAGTGGAGGGTAATAATACTAATGCTGATTGGTGGCATTACGAGGGGGATAGGTTACCTAGGAGTGGCTCAGCATGTGACTTCTGGAATAGGTACAGGGATGATATTGAATTAGCGGCATCACTTGGGTTGAGGGCGCTTAGAATATCCATAGCCTGGGATAGAATCATGCCCAGTGAAGGTAAGGTTGATGATGAATCAATGGACAGGTACATAGACATGGTTAAGGAAATTAAGGGACATGGTATGGAACCCATAATTACACTACATCATTTCGTTAACCCAATCTGGTTCACAACAAGGGGTGGTTGGGTTAAGGAGGATAATGTGAAGTATTTCCTAGACTTCGTCAAGTATGTAGTGGATTCAATTGGTGATAGGGTTAAGTACTGGTTAACCATTAATGAAATTAACTTGTATCCAGTACTAGCATACCTATTAGGTGTCTTTCCACCCTTTGTAATGAACATGGAGTACATGTGGAGGGCATTAGTGAATCTACTTAAAGCCAACGATAAGGCCTACGAATTAGTTAAGAAGCCAAGTAACCAAGTTGGGTTAGTAATTCACATCATGCCTGCTGAACCAGCGTCAAAATTATCCATAGCAGACTGGGGATTAGCAATGGGTATGAACTACGTGTTGAATAGAATGATAGTGAATACTTTAGCAAAGGGGAAGTTACCCAATTGGCTTGGCGGTGGAGAGATTGGTAGACTGGATTACGTGGGGTTAAATTACTATGCAGTAGCTAAGGTTAAGTTTAATCCATTAACCATGGGTGAACTAGTAACCTCAAGGCAGAATCAAAGAGGCTGGATTATTAACCCAAGTGGCTTAAAGCGGGCTATAAGGCTTACTAGAAGAATAGGGAAGCCAATTATGATTACTGAGAATGGTATAGCTACGGATAATGATAATGATAGGATCACTTACATTGAGAAGCACTTAACCATAGCAATTAAGGAGAAGGTAATGGGCTACCTATATTGGAGTCTCCTCGATAACTACGAGTGGGAGATGGGTTATAGGGCTAAGTTCGGTCTAGTTGAATGTGATCCAGCAACCTTAACTAGGAGACCTAGAGGAAGCGCCTACTTCTTAGGTAAATTAGCTAACGGGGGTTCAATTTAATAATACTAGATAATTTGCCTGAGTCTACTCCTACCCTGTAATCTTAACACACGTTGATTTCAATCATTAAACGTAATTAAGGTAACTTAGGTAGTTACGCGGAGATCCCATAGGCTAGGCAATAATATGGACTAAATCAGCCTCGGTGGATTCGCCAAGGTAGGTATTCACTGAAACCTCACAATCACTAATCCTCTTAGCAATGAACTCGGTACCATTAGCCCTAAGAACTGCTGCACACCAATTAGGGTTGGGTTCAATAAAGTAAACCTTAGGCCTATTGCCCTTCCTTAGTCTCCACATTACTAACACCCAACTGGGGCATTAATTTACCTTCTAATTCACCTATATCATTAAGTATCCTGTTAACTGCATCCTCAAGAACCTTAAGCGGGTCCTTCCCCCTAGTCCTAATCTTAAGAGTAACATTTCTAAGTAGTGGATGATCCATGTCAAATGTCGCAAATTCAACTTCAGGATCCTGGAGGACATACGTTAAGAGTGGTGACATAACAGTGTAATCTTCACCCTCAACAGTAACCTCCATGTAGTTATCGCTCAGTTTAATGCTCTTAACCTTAATTCTAGGCATTACACCCACCTCAAGCAAACCCCTTATAAAGTTACACTTAAAGCATAGAGTTCAGTTTTCATTGTGCTTCATTACTTCTTCTTTCCTTCTCACGTCGTCTATGGGGTTAATTCTCTTTGGGAGTATAGGTGTTTATTGTTTGAATAATTTCATGCTACGAGTTTTACTGAGTTGAAGCATGATTCATTGCTAAGTCAAGTGATCTTAAGCGTAGATATTGCTTTGTTAAGGCTTAAAAATGCGAATCTACATGAGCATCATTACTATGGAGAGTAAGCGTATTGCTCTTAGGAGGGTGCTTAAATCCATGGAATTGTTCGCATTAGGGTACTCTGACGTATCATCAACCTACTACTTCTCCATGGGTATTATTGCGCTTTACTCAGGATCATCATTACCAATAGTTATGTTGCTCGGCTCTATACCATTATGGATAGCTGGGTTAACTTACGCTGAACTGGGCAGCGCAATGCCGGAGGCTGGTGGTGCATACTACTATGTTAGGCAAGAGTTAGGTAGGGTTCCTGGTTTTATAGCTGGCTGGTTGCTTGACTTTGACCAAATCCTCATGATATCGTATGGTGCAGTCGGCTTCTCAGGTTACTTAAGTGTCTTAGTTGAGGACTTACGCGTGTGGCCACTTAATGCCATTGTGTCACTATTAATGATATGGGTATTGGCTATTATTAATATTATTGGCATAAAGCCATCAGCTAGATTCAACCTAGCATTAGTAGCTATTGACTTAACAGGTATATTAACATTAGCAATCCTTGGTGCATACTCAATACTCCACCGGATGCATTATGTATCTCCTAGTGTAAGTTTTGCTATACCTGCAATCGGTTTATCCTATGCATTAAGAGGCTATACGGGTATTGACGTTATTGCTCAATCAGCCGGTGAGGCGTTGTTGCCTGGACGTAGTGTACCAAGATCCATAGTGGCTATATGTACCTTATCCACTGCTGTTGCATTAATTATATCCATAATAACCTCGTATGCTGGTTTAATACCATACATTTCTGAGCACCTTAATGATCCATTAGGTGCATTAGCCGTTGGGTTATTTGGCCACGGGTTATTAAGCGCATATATCTCCTTCTCAATAGCTTTAGTTATGCTTCTAAGCGTTAACGCTGGTATTGTGGATTACTCAAGAAGCATCTACAGTATGAGTAATGATTCACTGATGCCTAAGCAACTAGCCATTGTTCATCCTAGGTTTAAAACACCATATTTATCCATTATTACAGCATCTTCAGTAGCTTCATTATTCGTGCTGAGTAATGATGTTGAGCTAATAGCTGGATCATATGGCATAGCATCAGTGATAACATATGCGTTAGCCATTTTAGCACTAATTAGGTTTAAGGCAAGTAATGTAGCTGAAGGCTTCTCAACACCAATATTAAGGGTAAGTAACTTGAGGATACCAGTATTAGCATTAGTTGGTTTACCCATATTCGCTATGGCCATTATGCTGGAAGTCATCTATAAGCCTCAATACGTGTTACCAGTCACCTTATGGCTAATAGTGGGTTTCATAATCCTTCTATCGATGAGGAATTTTAAGTGATTTCACTTAAAGCATCCAAGATTACCGCCCCGACCTTATTAATAATAGGTTCAAGTTCATTAGCCTCTAGAAATCTGCCAAACCTGCCCTCAGTTAAATTATTGGTAATTACTAAAACGGCACCAGTCTTAATTCCCCTTATTAAACCCAGTAGGAACAACACAGCGCACTCCATCTCGACTCCAAGTATCCCCCTTGAACCAAGTACCCTAGGTAAATCCTCCTCAGCGTAGAAAGCATCACTACTGTAGATTGGGCCAATCATGAAGCTTAACCTTGAGTTCATGAACTTACTTACTAATTTAAGTAGGACCTCATGATTAGGCACAGCTGGATATACTATACTGCCTCCTAGGTACTGTGCATATATGCCACCTACATTATAGCCTGCACCACTTGGTATTAACACTGCGCCAGGCTCAATATCACTGCGCAATGCTGCAGCAGTACCAAGCCTCACTATTACCCTAGCCCCCATGTTAACTAACTCCTCCACTACTATTGCTGCTGAAGGCGCCCCTATGCCATGTGTTGCCACCGTGATTTTAACACCATTGTATGATCCAGTGTAGGTCAAGAACCCCCTATTCTCATTAATGATCCTTGAATCCTTAAGCATGTTGGCTAATTGCCTAGCCCTAGCTGGATCACCAACTACTATAACCCTTTCAGCTACGTCACCTTTACTAACCTTTAAGTGTATTGGCATTAAGCCATTGGGAAGGCGTGTTTAATAAGTGTTAATACCTTATTTGACTTACTTCTTAATTAACTGAGATCCGTCAATTGGGCATTTACCGAATAGCTTCCTTTCAGCGCATACTACGCAGAATAATGTCCCACAACGTGGGCATACGTAGTAGTCATCATACATCCTTATCTTAGCGCCACATCTACGGCATCTACCTATTACTAGTGTTTTAGGTATGGCGGCCATCATTGGGTTAACCTTAAATGCTTAATAAGCTTTGCTCAGTGACGTTAAATGCGGTTAGCATTAACGTTACCATGCGATTCACCCATGGAGCCAATATCATACACTACACCAATCCCCTACGTAATTATTGGTGGGTTACGGATTATTGAACATTGGTTAATTAGGCTAATTAATGAAGCCACAGTGGCGCTTAATGTTGAGCAGATTCATGTTCACAGAAATAAGCTATTGATTAGTGAACTAGGGGTTCCATTCAATATCGAATACTCTAGTAATGCTGACGCTTACGTTAACCCATGCATAATCCCATACACTAGCAATGTTAAAATGGTGGTTAGGCATATTAACAATAATGAATCAGTTGCATGCGGTGATCATTACTTAATTAAGGTTAGGAATAGTGAGGAAACAATCAATGACTGCAGTATTGAGTTCATTAAGGGACCATGGGACATAATTAAGCATAATAATACCCTACTTAGTGAAACAATCAAGATATTAGCAGGAATCATTAGTTTAAGGGATGATGTAATGCTATATGAGTCTGAAGCCTCAGGGGATGTTAAATTCAACACAAGTGGGGGTCCAGTGCTTGTGGTTAAGAGTAGTATTAATGCACCGGTATACATTAAGGGCCCAGCATTAATAGGGCCAGGTACAGTCCTATCCCCCTTCACCTACATCAGGGAGGGCACCGTAGCCTACATGGAGGATAAGTTGTCTGGAGAAATTAAGAACACTGTAATTGACTGTTGCACTTTTAAGGAGCATTACGGTTACTTAGGCGACTCCTACGTGGGTAAGTGGGTTAACTTCGGTGCCGGTACAACAGTCTCAAATCTCAAGAATACGTTAAGCACCGTTAAATTCATGGGTATTAATACAGGTATGGTTAAACTAGGCCCAATCATAGGTGACTGGGTTAAGACTGGTATTAACACAGGGATAATGACAGGTAAGGCAATTGGCTCAGGCTCCCATGTCTATGGGCTAGTGACCATAGATACACCCCCCTTCACTATATATAATGGTGAGCTAATAGCCTTCAATAGGGAGAAGGTTCATGAAGTCATACTAAGGACTACTCATAGTAGCGAAGAGGCTGAGTACGCATTGAGGATCTATGACTTAACATTAAGCCTAAGGAGTAACGTTAAGGTAGGTGAATACAAGCTACCATAATGATTAGTATGGGTTTAAAATCAAAATGCAGGTGTAAGGATTAATTAATGCTTATTACCAAGTCTAAAGGTCTCATATTGATTTCATCATAAATGGTTAAACGTGGAATACGATAGCATACTATGTACCATATAGGTATGGTCTTTTCACCACTATGGAGTTTAATACCGTCTTATTACAATGTACCTAAAACCTCACTATTCATGGCGAGTGGGTTAAATTTTTAGTGGGGTGTTAGACTTTGGGGGCCGTAGAGGCTTTGGCTTACGGGTGTTAACCCGCATATGGGGGTTGGGAGCCAGCTCAACAGCCTGCAGAACCCCACCCAATACCCTTAGTACGGGCTAAGGGCAAGGTGAGGCAATGAAGCAGGAAACCCATAGAAAAGGATGGGGTAGTCACTTTTCAGTTATGTCTTTATAATATCTTTAGCTAAATTAATAATACGTTTAATGTATTCTACATTCTCCTTAATATGCCTTGGCTTTAGTCTTGCCTCATGGAAACCTTCAACGTGTAGGAACCAAGCACGACCCCACCATAACCTAACTTCCTTAAGGTTTAGCTTCATGCTTATTGAGTCAACGGCATCAAATAACAGTACCGTAGTCCACCTACCCTGAATCTCAGCATTCTTAGCCTCATCTAGATTTAAGGATACTGCAATTGCATTAATGGCTTCCTCGGCAGCCTTATACAACTTTTCACTGGCTTGAATAGGATCCTTATCTACTAGGTCCTCGCCTTCCCTGAGAAAATTCTCAGCAAGCTGCAAGTGTGCCTTAGAGCGTTCACTAGGATCAAGGTTTAGAGCTCTTGATAATAAGTCAACTAAATCAATACCCCTCCTTAATGTCTCATTAATGAGACTTTCAGGTAAAGCCGCAGGATAATATTAATTCCTAGTTATTAAGGCTTCCTCTAATAAAGGGGAAAAACCCACTGTAGCCTCCTTAGTTAGGTGTCACTTGTATTAACATATTCAATAATTTAAGAAACATGCAGTTCAATAATCCCTAGTAGGAATTCTTAAAAAGACTAATTCAACCACTAGCTATATGGATAGCCTAAGGCTTGAGGTTAAGATAAGGTCAGTTCCCAAGGATCCTAGGAACATGGTTATTTTAGCCTGCCCAGAGCCTAGCCTAGCCTCAGTGGTTGCTACTGAGTACCTTATAGATACATTAAAGATGACTGAGATTGGGGCAATTAGGATTAGGGGAATTGAGCCAGCAGTCACAGTAATAGATGGCGTAGCTAAGTTACCGTATAGGCTATTCTACTCTCAGGAGAATGGACTCATAGTTGTTAGGCAACACATACCAATTCCAATACCCATATATAGGGAATTCATAGATAAGGTCATATCATGGGCTGAGGAGAATGGTGTAAGTAAGGCAGTTTGCCTATCCACAATGCCATCATTAGGATCAAGTGAAAGTGAGAACGTATACTTCGTTACTGATGAATTAACAGTAAGTAGCCTAAGCAATGCAGGCTTTATTCCACTTAAGGAAACTGTTGTAGTTGGTGTTGAGGCAGAATTCCTTGATGCAGTGTTATCTAGGGGTACTATGAGCGGTATATTACTTTTAGCTGAATCACGACTATTAACATCAATAAATAACTTAGTTAAGAGCGGTAAATTAGCGTCATACAGGGATGTCACATACATTCTTAATCAAACAATAGGCAAGTTTGGGCCTGATGTAACAGCCGCAGTGAAGTTAATTAGAGCTATTTCAAAGCTGATAAATACTGAGATTAAAACTGATAAACTTGAGGAGCATGCATCCAAGTACTCCTTCCTAGTGGAGAAGAGTATTGAGGAGTGGGCTAGGAGCCTAACCACCGAAGAAGGTAAGACAACCCCACCATTAGTTTTATGAATTAGGAATAGAATGGTATCATTAATCATGAATACCAGGATAAACACTTCATGAATGCTCTAGTGGTGAACTCTTTTGAGGATATCGCTGAGAATCACTATTGATCACGTTATGAAAGTATTAACAAACTAATGCCTTGGGTGAAATAGTGGAATAAGATTATATTGAGTCGAAGTTCACTCTCTCAAATGTAACTCTCTTAACAATATCTAGTGTTCCCAGGTATGTTAAATCCGTTAAATAAATCTCGATCTTATCCGGTATTCTCCATGGTTCAACGTACCTAAGTATAGTTCTGGGAGCATCAAACACTGTTGTTAGGGTTGATGCTACATCAACACCAATGGTTAAGTGATTAGCCGTTGGCAGTACAATAATGTTTAATTCTCCGCCCTCAATCTCTTTGCCGTACAGTCTCTTACCGAGTTCACCTTTATCAACCCTAATTTTCAGTATTGCTGGTCTCTTCGTTACGAAACCATGCTCATCTTGAATAACCACAGCTGGGTGAGTATGACCCATCACCATAACTTCAGCCTTCTCGAAGTCCTCAAGATTAGGCTTTGAGTTACCATGCATGAGTAGTGCCTTCTTACCATTAACATTAGCCATAAAGCCCCTTGAATCGTAGAATTTAACATTACTTAACCCAATCCTACTAACCACCTGCTCTAACCCACCATCATGATTACCAGCCACTAACACAACCTCCTCGAAACTTTTCGATAAGTTCTCTATAAATGACTTAACCTCATTAATTGACTCAATGGGGTAAGGTAACTCATGCTTAACGTCCCCAAGAATCATAATCCTACTAGACCCCTCCTCCTCAGCCCAGGAAACAATATTACTCACTATCCTACTTGTCTGAGTAGGTACCCTAACCCCCTTCTCCTGGAGTTCAAACTCCATACCCACATGCGTATCCGCCAATATTAACCATTTATCACCATTAACAATCGCGCTAATACCTCTCTTATCCACAAGTCTAACTTGAATGTAGTGGTTTAATTTATCTTTCCCGCTTAACCACGGTTGCAGCTCATTATTTAATACTCAATTCTCACTCAATCCACTTATTATTATGTATCTTATCTAAGAGGTACTCATGCAGGAACTTTAATCCATGCGTTGATAAAGCCTCAATCTCAACCTTCTTCTTAGTCCTCAGGAATAAGTCTATTTCCCTCCTCCATTCATGACTCTGGAACCATGGGTATTTCCTAAGCTCCTGGGCTCTCTTAACATCCCTATCCGTAGCCTTTATGACGTAGTTATCACTAATCTTATACTTACTTATATCACTGGCGGTTACCCCAATGAACTTAGCATCAGGTGTTGCTAACCTTTCATTCTCATAACTCAACTTTATTGAACCACTCCTGTAGACGCTGTAAATGTACCACCCGTATGGATCTCCATCAGTGAAGACGTACACTGGTAGGCCATAATCCTCACTAAGCCTTCTAACGAATCTCCTAGTTGCCCTATCCGGCATACCCTTAGCAGTCACTAGTATACATTTCTCACTGCTCCAGTAACCCTCCCTATTAAGCCTTTGAAATATTGCATCCTTCTCAACCACTAGAACGTACTTAGCATCCATCCTGACTATTTCTAATTCATCCGGATTTGGGGGTAGGCTTAGGGCTGTATCACCCATTTTTGTTGCATCTATCTCAAAACCCTTTGACCTAACCACAATAGGTCCAACGATCTTACCCTTAACATCAGCTGATACACCCATCTCCTCCCTAAGCACACCTGTGGCTACTTCAATATCCTCTATTACGGAATTGGACTCCGACTGTTCATCCCACGTGTTCTCCCTGAATGACTTACCTAACTTAGGTTCACTAAGTTCCATTGTGTGCTTACCATTATAGTACAGGTCCCTTATTGTTGGGTAAACATTCTCCTTAATTGACTGAATAATTAACTTAAGCATCAGCGTCGTCTGCATGAAACGCTTAGCCTCATTCAAGTCCAGGAATCTTCTCTCAATAGCCTTAGGACCCAGTATAAGTATTTTCTTCCTTTCATCCCATATTATATTAGTTAGAGTCCTGGCTGGTATACGCATCACCGGCTCATCACCCTTAATAATGTAATCAACTATTGACCTACCCCAATCCTCAAGAACCTTAAGCGCCTCCCCCCTATCCTTAACCATATCAACTCCCCATATACACAGCCGTTATTAAACCCACCGCTAAGCATTAATCAGCATAACACTTAAAATTAAGAAGTGGAAGGCAAGCATAATGGCATTATACACGCCGTGGAGGATGGACTACATAACTGGAGCTATTGATAATAAGGAGTCCGGATGCTTCATGTGCAGGGCTGTTAAAAGTAATGATGAGTTAGTTGTCTATAGGGGTGACTACTGTATAGTAATAATGAATAAATACCCATACAACAGAGGCCACTTGCTAATAGCCCCTAAGAGGCATGTGCCAGGTATAGTGGATTTAACCGATGAGGAGTTAATGGAATGCGCAATGTTGATTAAGGCATCCACCTGCGCGTTAACTGAATTACTCAAACCAGTAGACTTCAACATTGGTGTTAACGTGGGTAGAATAGCTGGGGCTGGTTACGAGGAGCATGTTCACTTCCACATAGTTCCTAGATGGAATGGAGACGTGAACAGTGTCCCCATTAAGTATACTCTTGATGCAGTTATTAATGATATTAAAGGATTAATACCCGAGTTAAGTAAACTAATCAGAAGGTGCATGAGTAATGATGGTAACAGCCCAGAGGTTCATACCAATAAGAGTTAACGTTGGCCCAGTCTCAATGGGCACTGGGATTAACCTAGATGAATTCCTAAGGCGTGTAAACACTGCAATTAATGAAATTGGTAAGGAATTAACAACTAAGGGTGATGTTAAGTCAATGGGCTTCACCATGACTCAAATCACGATAAGCAACATTGATGGTCTCCTAATAGTAGGTTGGGCATACTTAACCAGTGACACTTAATCTTAAGGAATCCATTAAAGTGAGGAAGTAAGGAGCCATAGTAATGTAACTTGAGAAGTATTAATAATGCTAATGAGAATAAGGGATTTAAAACCTCCAGGGACTAAATACTGTGGCACTTTTAATTAACCTAAGAAGTGATTGGTGGATAAGCCTCTATGAGTTTCTAGAATTCTCCGTTCTGAACTTGGTGATTCACTGCTCATGATTATTGGATCACAGGATGGGGAACCCATAATTAATGACACTAATACCTTAGTAATCGTTCGTAGTATTAATGATAATGTTAAGTTAAGCGTCGCTAAGGCGGCACTAGGTATAAATGATAAGTTCAAGAGCGTAATAAGCTACATGATAGTGGAGGAGGGGATAATGACGTCATACCTAAGTTTAGGGAAGTCAGATAAGCTAATTAAGGAAGTATTTCTCGGCGAGAAGAGCCTTGGAGAAGCTTATGGAGAGGATGCATATGAGTATACCTAGAAGGGATAATAAGTTAGCTAATGTACTTAAACATATGGGTTACACTGAAGAAGCAGCATTAATACTTTACTTATATGAAATGAGGAAGAAGGCCGATTATACTGATTATGAAACAACAATTGAGGAGGCACGTAGAGCCTTGGGGATAGCTACAAGAGTAAGGAACTTAGTTATTCAAATTATGGCGCAATAATTTTATTATGCAATTCTAGATCTTTAGAGTATTACTCTATTAATGTTGTCATTGAGTGGAATCATAGTTATTAATGTGTTTCAAAGGATTTGGTTATATTAACCTTATCTACTAAGGTATAGGGTACGGTTGATGGTACATGCATATCCCACCAGAAGACTTGGGTAGGCTTACTTGTGGAATCCATGTAATTGTTGAGTAACGTATTGAACCTGTCACTAACCCTAACACCCTTAAGGACGAATTTGGGTTCCCCATTCTTAATCAGTAAAACAACATCGCGGCATACTGTTGAGAATATGCCTTCCCTAATGTTCTGGAACCTGGTGTACCAATTGTTCTGTATGAAAACCCCATCACCTAGTTCATTAAACATTGATTGAGGATCATCCTTAAGTGAACCTGGCTCCATATATAGGTGCCTTATCGATGGCATTAACCAACCGTGAGCCGCATTACCTGTTGACTTAACCCCAAGCTTACTTGCAGTCCTGTTATTAGTTATGAATGATGATAATACCCCACCCTTAACCAGTGTTACATTACCTGTTTGATTACCCTCAAAATCCACTGGTTCTGAACCAACCTTTGATGGGTCTGCTGATAAGTCAATTAATGTTAATGATTCTGAGGCCACCCTATTACCCACATCCTTCGCACTTAGTGGAGACAGGTTACGTAAGACATTGTATGAGTTCATCCAGCTATTGGTTATTACACCGTATAGGTGTCCTGCAACAAGTGGACTCATAATAACCCTGAACCTACCCTCAATACTTGTCTTAGGTAGTTTACTAGCTAGTGATAACATGTAGCCAACCCTTGAACCAAGGCCCTTAGCATCAATATCACTAAGTCTCCTTCCAGTTAAAGCATCCATCGATGATAATTCTGGGTCATTGTGGAAGGCCCTCATGGCTAAATTAAAGTACGTCCCCTTCCAGCTTAGTTTCAACCCAGTGTGGTCACTGTACGTTGATTCACCTACACCGTATGTGAAGGTTCCCGCATTTCTTACTGAACCCTCAGAGAGGCTTGCGTCAATGGATTCCTTAACCATGTCAATAACCTTTTCCTCAGCGTTCTCAACACTTGGATCATAGGAATCCCAAGTTGACACCGAACCATGGTGCGTAATCGGGACGTATTCAGGATCTTCGTTTAACCTATCTATTATTGATAATGCGTCATTAAGCTTAGTCCTAATTGTATTTTCACTTAAGTTAGAGGTGGAGAACGTGTACACTCTCTTGTCCTTAGTTAAATAGACTGAAGCCCATTCATCTATCCAATAATTGAAGACTGAAGCCTCGTTATTGGCGATTCTCAGCATTCTCCACTTACTCACCCTAACCACGGCAACAGCTTCATTAAACCCAAGTTTTAAGGCTAATTTAACTATATCCTCGGCATCCATTATTTAGGTATTGTGAACTACTTTTAAAGCATATCGTTGCATCCAAGATGCTGGCATCATCCCCATGAAGCATAATGGTATTAAGGATTAAGAATATAGGATAGGTTAGTAATACTACGTAGGGGCTTATTTTTGCCCCTCATTTAAAAATTCATTAATTGCCCTCTCAACATCGCGTGAATCCACCTTACCTCTGTAATCCCTCATTATGATTGACATTAACTTGTTCTTATCCTTAATACCATTATTAATCAATGATTTAACTATTGACGCAACTTCACTATATTGCATCCTCCATAATCCCCCCTCATTAATAACATCCTCAATACTCTTCCCTCCCCCCTCCTCCACGTATTTCTGAATAGCATCCTGTATAGCCTCCCTAGTTACCTTACCATTAACGTATAATTCAATGAGCTTATCAACAATTTGAACTAGGTTAAATTGCTCAATGTTCTTACCCACGCCCCTAATCATGTTTACGAAGATTGAGGCTACGAGGGTTGGGTTAACTTTACCTTCATACTTTTTAATTAGCTCCTCAGCATCAATTGAATACTCTGATGATGCAAGTTGCCTAGCCAACTCCCTGCTCATGCCCATTAAGGTGTAGCGTTCAATCTGCTTATCTACGGGTTCAGGAACATACTTATCCGCCTTAGCGAGGAGCTCAAAGGTAATCCTGATAGGTCTAAGGTCAGTTTCAGGATACATTCTAGCCGCGCCAGGCCTAGGTCTCATGAAGTATGTTGTACCATCCTCCTTAGCCGCCCTAGTCTCCTCAGGCACACCATCGAAGGCTTCCTTAATCCTATCCACAATAACCCTAGCTGCCTCCTGTAGTTCAACGCCTGGTGGACCCATTAGGAGTATGAATGATTCAACCCCAAGCCTACTCGCCACCATTGCCACCTCCTCCTTACTTATCCCATATCCTGGTAATTCATCACTATGTATTAAACCACCTAACCTAGTCCAGGCTCTAACCCTATCGGCTAATTCACTTCCAAATCTTCTCCCCGGTTGAAGCTCAAAGCCAAGTATCCCCCTTAATCCAGGCGCCTTAAGTGCAGCCACTATTCCCCCCTCATTAATTGTTCTCTTAATTATACTTGACTTAGTTGACGAGAAGATGCTTGTTACATCAACTAGATCTGGCGTGAATGACTCCTTTGATAAACCCCTCTTGGTTAACTCATCCTTAATCTTAAGTAGGTTAACTTGCCTAAGCGCCTCGTACTCAATAACCTTAGGTATAAGCGATAACTCCGGCACACCCTTAACCTCAGTCTTAGCTCCCTTAGCAATGGATATGTTTAAGTCCTGCCTAATGGCCCCGAGGCCCCTCTTAGTACGCCTAGTGTTCATGATTGTTCTTCCTATTAACCATGCAACCTCCATCACTGAGCTAGGTGGGTACTCCATGGGGCCTGTGGACACTTCAATAAGAGGTATACCTAACCTATCAAGCCTATACACTGCTACATCACCCTTATCCTCAATCTTCCTAGCGGCGTCCTCCTCAAGGGATATTGTCCATATGGGCACCTTGTAGTTTAGGAATTCCGCTAAGCCATCATGAGCAATCACCATTGTTCTCTGGAAGCCTGATACATTAGAACCATCGATAACAACCTTCCTCATAACGTATACCTCATCAAACACCTTAGCATTAAAGACCCTTGAAACAGCCAGAGCTAGGAGTAGGGATTCCTCATCAGGTTCATGGGGTGGTTCCTCATCAAGCTCTACTAGGCAGGTAACGTCATTAAAGCCTTCATACAACATGGTCTTCATCTTCCTGAACTCCCATAAGGCAGCTGGGTCAATGGAACTTAACTCACTCATAGCCGGCCTAAGCCTCCTAATAATTCTGAAGTCAGGTTCACTGTTCTTCAACTCCGGTTTACAATGGCAGAATAACTTCCTTCCAGTGTTCAATTGAACATGTATCTCTAAACCCACCTTAAGTCCAAGTGCCCTATAGTCAAGCTTAGCCACAGGAAGTGGTTAATCAAGAGTTTTTAACCTTACCACAAAGAACCACCCCTCACTTCTAATTGTTAAACAGTTAGGGCAATTAGGGAATTTGATTCAACTCCTAATCTTGGTTTGATTAAGCGAAAAATTTAAAAATTAAACAGTATCAGTTTTAACTGATGCTGAATCCAAATAATTCGATAGTTAGGGTCAGGGAATTATGGAAATCGTTCAATGGTGTACCGGTTAATGAGAACATCAACATTGATATTAATGAAAGCGAAGTAGTATCCATACTAGGTCCTAATGGGGCTGGTAAGACTACGTTACTTAGGCAGGTTTACGGCGAGTTAAAGCCTGATAAGGGCAAGGTAACTATTTTAGGTATGAATCCTAGTAAGGCTAAGGATAAGGGTGTAATGAGTGTTGTTCCCCAGGAGGCATGGCCATTTAATCTACTTAAGGTTACTGAGCATGTTGAAATGCTTGTTAGGCTTAGGGGTGTGCCTAAGGGTATGGTTAAGCACTGCGTCGGTGAGGCTGTTGATGCAGTTGGACTAAATGATTATAGGAATAAGCTTATTGATGAATTGTCAGGAGGCATGAAGAGGCTAGTCCTAGTGGCATCAGCAATAGCCTGTAGGCCAAGGTTAATAATCCTGGATGAACCCACAGTAGGTATTGATGCCCAAAACAGGAGGAGCATTTGGAACGCAGTCAAGAGTGCTAGGGATAATGGATCTGCAGTTATACTAACCACACACTACATTCATGAGGCCGAGGAGCTTAGTGACCGAGTTTACTTAATTAATAGAAGAATACTTATGGAGGGTTCACCAAGTGAGCTCAGGAGGAGGCTTTCTTGGGTTGAGATCAGGAGTGATAATGGTGATAAGCCAATTAGGGTTAATTGGAATGAGGCGATTAGTGTAATTAATGAATTAGTCAAGAGGAGGGTTAGGTTTGAGGTTAAGGAGCCCTCCCTTGAGGACGTTTTCATTGAGGTATTTGGTGGTGGCCATGAAGCTAAGTAATGCTTATACCATAGCTAAGTACATTATGCTTAGCAGTAGGCACTGGATATATGTGTCAGTGGGCTTCACTCTAATATTTCCAGCCCTCTGGTTAACGCTACTGAGGATCATAGGTAATCCACAGTACATGGGCTACTTCATAGTTGGTACGGTGGTTAACACAAGCTTCCTAATACCATTCATAGGTACTTCCCAGGACATTGCTTACTTCAGGCGGTCATCAGCAATATACACACTCATGTTCTCTAATGGTGCGGGCCACTGGGATATTGCGCTCGGCTACATTACTCAATTAATAATACTTAACTTACCCTCAATAGTTTCACTCCTAATCCTATCAATATTAATAACGAATGCAGCCTACCGTGCAGTGCAGGTATTGGCTACTGTTGCCGTGGCGGTCTTCATATCACTCTCCTCAGCCCTACTGGGTTACGCATTAGGCATGGGAATAAAGAACTACAGGATAGTTAACCAAGTCGCCCAAATAATCCCATGGCCACTACTCCTACTAGCACCAGTCTACTACCCAATCACTGTATTACCCCCAGTGTTAAGATACATTAGCCTAACATTACCTACAACTTACATGGCCTTAGCAATTAATGGTTCATTAAGCCTTAACGCATCAGAATTAGTAAGGGGAATACTAGGACTCTTGGCTTATTCTTCAGCGTCAATCTTAATAGCTAGGTATGCAGTAATTAGGGGTGAGGTGAATGGTTGAGTTTAAAAGTGAACTCACCGGAGGATTTAGTAAAAATTGGAAGAGCCTTAGCAAACCCCCTGAGGGTACAGATACTGTTAATGTTAACGAGGAAACCAACCTTTATACAGGACGTGGCTCAGAGCCTACACATACCCTACGCCTTAGCGCACATGCACTTGAAAATTCTGGAGGAATCCGGCTTAATAGAGGGTTCCTACGTGGTGGAGGAGGAACCAAGACCCCACTTAAGGAAAGTATACAGAGTGAAGGACTTCAAGTTAATAATAGACAAGCAACTTCTGGAGCAGTTGGCGGGTTCATCCAAGTGAGGATGCCTTACGCATCAATAGTGGTAATGCTGGTCTCAGGCCTGATGATAGGTGCAGGGGTTCCCGTGGCCTTATTCTACATGGCGTTTAAGGTTGGTTCATGGCCGTTCCTCTTAGCGGCAACAATACTAGGTGCCTTAGCCATATTCTGGGGGGCTATAATAGCTATAGTGGCCTTCGTTCCAATAATGGATAGTATTGATGAGCAGGTGAAGGTTATTAATAATCAATTGAATACGTATAGGGCGTTCATAAGGAGCCTACTTGAGGAGCTTGATGACGTCAATGCCGTACTTAAGGATATTAGGGATGAGTTGAAGAAGGTGAGTGAACCATGAGTGAATTAAAGTACGCTAATGTTAGTGATGAGGAGGTCATTGATAAGATTAAGGAGAGGATTAGGGAAATGAAGCAATTACTCAGTGAAATAAGGGATATGCTTAAGGTGAAGTAATGGCAGAGAAATTCGACAAGTACTATGAGTACTTTAGCAGTACTAAGGAGCTTAGGTCTAAGCCTAGGAGGATTAACCTAGGAATACTATCAATCAATTTAGGCGGTGGACCAATTATACAATCTATGTTTCGTAAAATAGGGGAAACCAGTGTTAGTACTGTTAAAGGTGGAGTAATGGAGGGGGAGCACATAAGCCTAGTGAATCCACCTGCTGAAGTTAGGGTTATTAAGGGTAAGTACATTAACGTGCAGAACGGTGACCTTGACACTATTGAGGGTGAGGAAATTAACCTCTATAATGTGGACGCTAGGAGGGTTACTGGGAAACGTATCAAGATCTTGAATGGTGATGTTGAGCATGTTGAAGGTGAAGAAGTCACGCTAGTGAATAGTGATGTGGAGAAGGTGATTGTTACACGTGGGGACTTTGTGAATTGCAATATTAAGGTTCTTGAGTATAAGGAATCCTATAATGCCATTAACACTAACATAGGGGTTTTAAGGAAAATATAATATGAATACATACACTAGTAATTCCATAACTATTATTGGCTTCACGGAGTAATGCTGAGTTACTTTAAAGTTCAAGATTTATTTAAATAATTATGTAAATTATTTAAATTAATTTAGGCCATTTACAGGGAAAAATTTAATTAATCTCAGCAACATACACAGATAATGCTGGGCAATAAGCGTATGGTTAAGTACAATGGGGAATCCACGTACAGTATTACCATAGCTGGATTAAAGAGAACATTACCTATTATTGGGATTGGAGAAATACAGATAGGTAATGGTAGGTTTAGGGCTTATATAGCCTCAGATTCAGAGCTGGTGCTTGGTGATGTTGAGTTTATAAGTACTGTATCCAGGGAGTTGGCTAACCTAATGAGAGAATATAATCCTGAAGTCATAGTAACCCCAGAGGCTAAGGCAATAGCATTAGCCTATGGCGTATCTAGGGAATTAGGTCTGGCTAGGTTCATAGTAGCCCGTAAGAGCGTCAAGACTTATATGGGTGGGTATACTTATGTTAAGGTTAATTCAATCACAACTAAGGGGGATCAATTTCTTATTCTTGACTCAAACTCCATGAAGTACATTATTAATAAGAACGTGTGCCTAGTTGATGATGTAGCATCCACTGGTAACACCATTAACGCCCTTGAGGAGTTAATGAAAATCAATAATGCTCATGTAGTGTGTAAGGCGGTTATTTGGATTGAGGGACCATGGATTAGTAGTAATGATATACTGCATTTAGGCGAGTTACCAATCTTCATAGCTTAAGTACTTATCAACCTTCTACACTTAATAACCCTGTTCTAACGTGTGGACGGTAGTTCAAGGTAAGCTCCGCTCTCAGCAAACTGATTCAGGGAGAATAAGTAGGAATCCCTAGTATTAATGCGAAATATTTAAATGACTGGAATTAAACTAATATTGAAATGTCTATTGAATTCATGAAGTTTTACAATGCGAAGACTGCGGTTGATGACATTAGGAGTGACTTAGATCAGTTGAGTAAGGTACTGAATTACCTTGAGTCTGAGTTATCGGTTATACGAAAGTCTGCTAAGGGGGAAAGGAAACTATTGGCTAAGGGGGGAGGGGGGTCTTATGAGTATATTAGGTTCACGTACTTTAATTATGTAATAGATGTTCATGTAGCGCCACCGTTATTTGAACTTAATGCATTATTGACTTCAATTAGGGATAAATTATTAATGATTTATAATTCACTTAGTAAGTCTATTAAAGTTATTGAAAAAATGGGCAACGATGTTAAGGACTTGAAACTAATAGGTGTGGTTATTGAGAATGATGAAACAAAACTGCTGCTAATACCGTGAGGCCCAATCCTAATCATCGCTAATACAGTTATTCTAATACATGGCTAATTACCTGGTGCCTTAACTCTCCAGCACCTAGATTAGGGGTACGTGATTCTTACCATGGCATGGAACTTTCATTGATACCTTCCTTCACTTCGTAATGAGTTAATTATGGTCGGCCACGCCTAATAGTAGTCCTAACAAGTAACTCGCCGCTCCTACTTAACCTGTAGTAAACATGGTGTCTCCTAACCTCATTACTAAGCTTAAACCTTGCTACACTTCTCTTAAGGGTTTTACCGCCCTTAACCCTCTCCACAAGACCCATGGATTCAAGCTTATCAAGTATTTGTAAAACCTCCTGTAGGGGTATCCCAGTATTTAATGCGATGGATTTACCATAATCAACGTTAGCCTTCCTCAAGTGAACTAAGACTGCAATATCCCTATTTGTAAGCTCAACCACAGGTTATGGTAAGATGTGAGTATATTAACTTATCCTAGTCAATATACGGAATTAATAATGTGGTAATGTTCAAAACACGCTTATAGTTGAAGCCGCCTAACACTCACGCCGTTAGTGTCCTTTACGACCTCAATTAGGCTTAATTTATTCATGTTTAACTTATCCTTAAGTACCCTAATAAACTCCTCAAATCCCTGCCTTGGGTTAAAAAGCGGCGCCTTATACTGGGCTCCAGCAGCGTAGGGGTGTCCACCACCACCTAAGGCTGTGGCAATCCTAGTGCAGTCAAACCTGGACTTATCAGCCCCACAGTAGTACCTGAATGTTCTTGAACCTAACTTAACAAGGATATTAACCATGCCTGCCCCCCTCCTTTGAAGTTCTATTGTTAACTGCCTGTAGGACACGCTACCTACCCTTGTACTAAAGTACACGTTGACTACATTATCTATTGGTATTTGGTCAGCTATCTTCAACATAAGCTCCTTAGCCTTATACCCCCTCTCCACAATAGCCTTAACCCAAGGTTCACTAAGCGCCCCCAATCCCTCCTGTGCCAGTACCTTAGCCAACTTAACCTTCTCCCCATAATTAGAGAACCTGGCAGCCATATCAATCTCCTCCGCCTCCCTGGAGACTATGTTAGCCGTATCAGTCTCTATGGCTACTTTAACAAGGCCTTGGGCTCTTGGATCACTATTAAGGTTAAGCCCCTTAGCAGCCATGTATGCTGAGCAGGGGGCTTCAGGGTCATAGTATTCAAACTGGGCGCACGGCTTATTAGTCCTGTGGTGATCAGCCCTAATCACGGCCTTCCCTGGGCAGGGTAAGTCAGCCACGAAGTCCCATTTAACAACCCTATATAACCAACCTCTCTGCACCTTACTTGGTGGTGCAAAGGTAACCAAGCCATTTGGGTATTTAATGAGAAACAACGCTGCGCTAGTTAAACCATCAGCATCCCCTATATCACACAATGCGAGGGGCTTACCCATTAACTTAGCCTTAACAATACTCATTAATACCCTTAAGTCCTCTAAATCCACGTTACGCTAAGCATAAATGGGGGTTAATTAACCTATCGTAGTTTCGAATCAGTTAAACTGAGAATGCGTTTTTAAACGTTAACAGAATAACTGTGCATGGTCTGCAACTTAAATTTAGATTTAAGGAACTGCACTTCAAGGGGTTTAATTAGGGAGTGTAATCAAGATGAATACTTTATTAAAGTACTTAAGGGGGGATTAAGCGGTAACTGGTATATAATCATTCATGCACCATCAATGCTAGGTAATGTTAAGTTAAGTGGTACGTTCAGAGACGCAGTAGTCGGCGACTCAGGTTCAGGAAGCAGTGGCTGCATGATTATTCCACTCGCTGCTTATTGCTATAGTGAGAACGAAGTGGGGCCATACTTAATAAGTGAGGTTGAGCCTGAATTAACCATTACGAGTAATGAACTTTGGGTTAAGTTTAGTGGTGAAGGTAGTTACTGCGATGTGTTAATCACGGTTACAGGCGATGTTAAGGGTCTAACTAGCGCCCTCGGTAAATTACCAAAACCATTACCGTTACTTTACGGTGGATTCTTCGAGGATGGCTTAATATGGGCTTTGGTTAAGGCTGGGTACGTTAAGGAAAGTGAGCTACCGGACTTCATAAAGCCTAGGCAAGCCTACTACTGGGTTAGGGGTGATGTCGCTAATGTTGCGTTAAGTAATTGGATTGAGACAAGTAACCCAGTTTTCCTAGACCTACTAATATTCGCCTATGAGGAATTACTAAACAGAATGAATGAGTACGGTGGGGTTAAGATATCTTACATTACGGCCGCTAGGGCTAAGGACATTTACGGGTCACCTCAGCAATCGTATGTATTTAATACTCTGTTAAGGGGTTTTGAATTAACAGGTGATTCAAGGTACCTTAAGGGTGCTCTTAAGGCACTTGAATGCTATAATGTTCAACCACCTGGGTGCCTAGGCTACATTGACTTGGGTAATGGCTTAAAGTGGTTTAGATGGGGTAGTAGGCACTTCCTCTCCACTGATCCTCAAGGTTGGGAAAACCTAATGGTACTTAACACCCACTTAATGGCTGTATTATCCTTCACTGAGGCTTATGTTAGGGGCTTATGCAGTGAATGCGTTAAGCATGCGTTAAGTGGTGTTAAGGCTGTTGTTAGGCTTTCCCATGAGTTTCAGAGGAGCGATGGATACCTTTACTATAGCCTATACTCAAAGGCGCATATGGGTGAGAATGAGGATGACAAATACCCACCCTATAGGGGTTATAGTTTACTTAGCAGTAGGTTAGCCTTAAAGGCTTCAATATATTTAAACCATGACGAATTATACAGCATTGCTAAGAAGGCTTGCCTAATGGGTTACTGGAATGTAATTAATGGCAAGTGGAGCGAATATGAGGCAGTAGCCCGCTGTTTAAGTCTGCTTTACAATAAGGAGGGGAATAGTGACTTACTTAGCAAGTTATTAAACATCCTTAAGATAGCTTATGAAAAGGGGGTTAGGGTAGTTGTTAATGGATATGGCGTTGAGGATGCGTTATATGCCCAATACCAACCAGCAACGTTGATTCAAGGTAATGCGCAGTTAATTTACGTGGGGCCAAGACAAGGAAGGCTACTTATTGCCGCTTACTCAGGAGGAGGCGCTAGAATAGTAGTGAGGAATTATGGCTCATTAAGTGGTCATGGAGTTACCGTGAGGGGCATTAATGTTGATGGAAGGGGAAGCGTAAGTGGTAGTGAAATTGAACTTCAGGGTGAAGCGTTAATAAGCGTTGAGGAGAGCATCATTAAGCCTGCCATGCTGTAACAACGGGAAATGCTTATAAACGCAGCCTCAGGCTGATTAAATCAGCGGCCGTAGTCTAGTCTGGTTTAGGATAAAGGGGGCTGGGGCGATGTGCCGCTTCTTTTTCCTAAATGTTAACTGCCTAATTATTAGGTTAGATGGCGTGAAGAATTAGGATTACAGGTACGAAACCAAGCAGTACTGGTAACGGTAAAGCTGGTGCGTATCCCCTGAAGGGTAGGAGTATCCTGTATGTTGCGTAGAAGCCCACTAAAACCCCAAGCACAAGTACCGTGAGCGTCAGCACCATGGAGTCACCGGCAAGCGATATTGTGAAACTTGACATGAGTGAGTAAACCACTAGGTCACCCACGCCTATTGCTGTATTCCTTAGGTCAAGGACAAGGCCCCTTAGTAGGCTTCTCCCAGTATTACCCTTCATTGACTCCGCCAACTTACCTAGTAAGCCCTTATAAACCATGAAAGCATCATACACTGCTAACACTATTGGAACCATTGCAGCGGTCACAGGGGGTAGGCTTGTTGCCAGTAGTGAACCTGCCATTGCACTGTAGGACACTATACCAATGCTTCTCAATACCTGACTATTACTGTAGAGGGAGAAATAGCCTAATACGGCTGTTAAGCCTAGGCTCAGTGGGTAAAAGGTGATTACGAGGAGGAGTGGGTAAATGTTGTAGTAGGTTGCGTACTCGTATAGGTAGAAGGTTACTAGCGTGTAAATTAGGAAGATGATCATTGCATCCTTAAATATTGCGAATGCCTTAAACTTAGCATACCTAATAAGGAGGTAAACCACGATTAAACCGGCCAAGGCCATTAAGAGAATTACTAAGCTATTGTAGAAGCCTGCTGAAACGGTATTACTGCTACTTATCACTGGGCTTGGTGTAGGTATGTAGGCGTGCTTTAACGTTAAGCCTATGGTTAATAACGCCCCCATTAGCATTGAAGACAGTGGCGGTACTATGAAATAAGGCTTAAAGTCACCAGCGTTAGGCATAGCGGTTAAGTGCAAATACGCTTATAAAAATATCGCCGAAGGGAGCATCGTGAAGTCACTGGTTATTGACCACTGTAAGGCTGGTATATGCGTCAACTCCGCCCTAAGACTGGTGATAAGCAGGGGTGTTAAGCCCATTAAGGCTATTGATGATGCTGTAGTAGTAACGGCTGGTGAACCATTAGTTTACATTAATGATGAGCAATATAATGTGCTTGAGGGACTTATGCCATTGATTAACCTATCCATATGCACCTCAACGGCCTTAGCCATTACTAAAATTAGTACTGGGTTAAGGCCCTACGTATTCTCAAGTGACGTAAAGGAACTAGGGGATTATGCCTTAATACCAGTCATATCAGGTGGTGGAGGTTTTATTGATGATGCTGGGTTACTTAAGGGTAATGAACCAGTACCCATTATTAAGCATTACACGTACCAGGCTAAGCCAAGTGAAGAGTCTGTTTTAGTGATTAGGTTCCTGGGTGATTCCTCAGGATTAATTGAGGAGGTTAATAAGGTGTATGCAATGGGTTATGCAAACAATGTGATTATTGAGACTGATGCTTTAACAGTACTTAGAAATAGGAGAGCCTTAAGGAGACTTGCACCAGCAATACTGGGTATTGCGGTTAGGGGTTTTAAGGACTTATGCACTCTAAGAGTAGTTGATGTTAGTAACACAGTGAATGCATACAGGTGTAGGCAATGCTGGATTGATTACGTTGGTGCCGGGCAAATTAAGACATGCCCAAGGTGCGGTGGTAGGGTGATTGAGCTCATTAAGGACATGGATAAACTAAGGATTATTAATCCAGAAGCCTTATTAATTAAGGCTCAAGGTGAATTAATACACAGCAGGTTAACCAGGCCAATAATACTCCCCTTATCCTGGTTCATGAAATAATGAATAATACTATTTTAATGCCTTGGGCACGTATTATGGAGCTCAGTCTTAAGCCCCTCATCATTAAGTATCTCCGCAATTCTAGTGAGTAGACTACACATATCCCTAATAGCATCATCCCTAGAGGAGTAGATACTCATGACTCCCTCGGGGTCTGAGCCATTATACTGATATTGGTGAAGAGCAAGGGCAATTATGGCTTCCCCCTCTAATCCAAGTACCTTAGCGATGTTTCTAACCGCTGATGTAGGCATGTATGCTATTAACTTATCCACCTTAGGTAAACCCCTAGCCAATTCCTCCCTCCTTTCACCTGCTAGGGCGGCTAATAGTGATTTAAAGGCTTGAAAGGCCTTACCTGCAGCATTCCTAGTATAGCCCTCAGCCAGTAGTCTAACAGCTAGTTTAGCCTCCGCCAATGCCTCAATCCTCCTAGCCTCAATATAAGCCTTTAAATCCCTCCAAGGCTTCTCAACCTTCTCAGGTAGCATCCATATGAAGCACCACTGCGGTGAATTAAGATTTTCGCCTAGTGATTAAGCTTCTTTTTAAAAGGCAGGACTTTAAGTTACATGTTACTGGTCCCTCATAAGCGTAACCCTTAAATAGTGTCCTTAAGCCTACAAGCTTAATGACCGGGACCGGTATTTGCGTCTGGTAACGTGTTTAGGAGTCTGGAGGAGTTAATAGTTGGGGTTTGGCCAACCCCGCTCCTAAGGTTAAATCTGTTCAAGCCACGTAATGTTTGGGCTAAATTGGAATTCATGAATCCGCTTACCCATAGTATTAAGGATAGGACTGCCTTAGGGCTCATTAAGTCACTAGGTAATGTGGATAAAGGGGTTATTGAAGTTTCGTCAGGTAACTTAGCCGTTGCCTTAGCGTCAATACTTAGGGCTAGGGGGATTGACTATGTTGCCTATATTCCTGCAGGTTCCCCAAGGTCCTTTAAAGTTATGCTCAGGTTAATGGGTGTTAGGATGATTGAGCGTGAGGGTAATACATCAACAATACTGCCTGAAGTAATTAATGAAGCTAGAAGACTGGGGTTAAGCCATCCAAACCAGTTCTCAAACCCAGCTAACTACATGATTCACCATAATACTACAGCAAGGGAAATTGATGAACAATGCAGGATAGCTGGTTTTAAACCTAAATACATTATTGGTGCGGTTGGGACAGCTGGCCACATGACTGGAATATCAATGTACTTTAAGGAGAAGTATGGTAATGAAGTTAAAATAATTGCAGTACAGCCATCTGTTAATTCATCAATACCAGGTATTAAGAGGATTAATGGCAGTAATCCATTTAGTGAATTACTTAAGGTGGATCAAATCATTGACGTGACAAGGGAGCAGGCCTTAATTGGTGTTACGAAGGTAGCTAGGAGCGATGGCCTATTAATTGGTTTAAGTTCAGGGGCAGTGGCTTACGCCGCAATGAATCTTAATATTGATGACGCAGTATTAATATTTCCTGATGATGCTTGGAAGTATATTGATGAATTAAGCAATGAATTAACACTAGCAGAGTAGGTTTACTTGAGTTGCTAAAAGGGATTTAAATAAAGTTAATTCCCCCTAGGGACTGTTTTACCACTGGCGTTAAAGGGAAACGTTATTGTGATGCATATGGAGACGCTCCTATTAGAGCGGTGAGGGGGTTGGCGAAGGCTGTAATGAAGCCGAAGGCTACAACCAGCAAATAATCAAGAGTCACTCCCGGCTTAACGGTTCTGAGTAACCCTACTAACCTTATACTCAATACTTTCACTCTTATCCCTCCTATCATCAATCCTAACCACTGATACAATCCTCTTAACACCCCTCTTAACTAACTCCTCGTGAATATCTTCAAGGAGTGATCCAACGTCCTTTAATGACGGTAACTCAACCACAGTTCCCATGGCGCAGACCTGGTACTTATAACCCCTCCTAGCTATTGCTGATACAGCATACTTTATTAAGTCACCGACACTAGTGGAACCTGTGCCTATTGGGTCAACCGCGATCTCAACTATAACCGTCATATTTACCACGCCAGTGATTGATTTAAATTAATTACTCATCTTACCTAATGATTTGGCATGTGTAGGGTTAAGTTTTAAACCACAGGGTTACGTAAGCCCAATGCAGATAGTGTGTAAGTATTGTGGGAAAACAATGGATAATGCCTTAGCCTACTTCATGCACTACAGTAGGGAATGCCAGCAATTACCTAAAACAAGAAGATGCCCGGTTTGTGGGGCTAGGTTCCCAAGTTTTAGGTTACTGAAGATTCATTTAATGAATGAGGCACTTATTGATAATAGACATAGGGGTCTCATTATCGCTAGGTTCTCTTAATGGAATCAGCTTTAATGACTAACCAGTATGATATTGCCAGGGTTAAAATGGCGGCTGATAGCATAATACCTCTTTGAAGGGTCATGGATTCAATATTCGCGTAATTTATCAGTAATTCCCTAGCTATGGCTGTTAACACTATGGCTATTACCATATCAACAATTATGTGTCCTCTCTCCATGTATATTATGAACATGTCAATTAACTCCATCGTTAATACCACTAGGAATAAGGCTGATAATACATTAATAATATTAACATCAGTTAAAGAATTCACGCTAATACATATTTTAAGAATATCAATCGCGGCAATGTATAATGAAAGTATACTAGTAATTCCAGTAAATATTATTACTACTACATAGAGTGATAGATTCGCAATCCTAAGTACCTTCATTATCGATGATTTTAAATCAGCCTTAGCCACTATTACTAATGTACCTTAACCTGGTTTTTAAATTCCCCACTTAATAACAGCATAGCGCTGTCTCCCTGTTAGTAAAACAATTTAAATAACTAAACGCAGTGAGACTAGCATGGTTACTAGGAAACCCGCGGTTGCAGGTATGTTCTATGAGGCAAGTAGGAATGGTTTAATTAACCAGATAAAGTGGTCTATTGAGCATGAGCTTGGTCCTAAATCCACAATGAATTTTAAGGAGAATAAGCAGTTCGTCCTCTCAATAATAGTGCCTCATGCTGGTTACGTATACTCAGGCCCTGTGGCTGCCCATGCATATGTTGAGGTAAGCAAGTATCTTAAACCCAAGGTATTCATAATAATAGGACCAAATCACTATGGTGTAGGTTCCCCGGCTGCAATAATGACTAGTGGGGTCTGGGAAACACCACTAGGACAGGTGGAGATTGATGAGGAGGTGGCTAAGCAGATAAAGGCTAAGGTGAGGGACTTAGCTGAGGACCCATTAGCCTTTGAGAGGGAGCATTCCGTTGAGGTTCAGGTACCCTTCATACAGTATCTTTTCCCTGACTCTAAGATAGTTCCCATAGTCCTATGGAATCAGACAATTGACTTATCCAGGAGACTTGGCTCGGCAATAAGTGAAGTTGTTGATGGAAGAGCAGGTGAGGTTGTGCTAGTGGCCTCCAGTGACTTGAACCACTATGAACCACATGATGTCACTACGGGTAAGGATATGAGGGTTATTGAACGTATTCTAAACATGGATGAGGAAGGGTTCTATACAGTAATGGATAAGTACGATGTCTCAGTATGCGGCTTCGGTGCAATAATGACAGCCATAGTTTATTCAAGGAAACAAGGAGCAACAGGCGTGAAGCTCCTTAAACATGCTACATCTGGAGACACCAGTGGGTATCTTCTTGAAACAGTGGGATATGCTTCAATAGCCTTTTACAAGTGATTACGTTGCCTAGATGCTATGAACCATGATAACGCTGCTGAGCTTAAGGCAAGAGCCACTAACAGTAGGGTATCCATGATTACTAAGTTATTATTAAGCCTATTGAATTCATTGTAGATTAACGTCATATTCGAGGACAATTCACTGGATAACTTAGTGATACTATTATTAACAAATTGATTAACGGTATTAAGCCTATTATTAAGCATTAATAAACCATTTTCAATACTCACTTTCACGGTTGATGAAGATGATGATCCATCTGCTTGAACTGCAGTCACCGTTAATTCATAGGTACCATCAGGGTAATTCGCCGTATTTAATGCGTAAGTGAATGTGCCATTACCAGTATAGTTAATTAACTCATGGCCATTAAGGTAAAGTATCACACTGGACACGTCAATACCCATTACTGTGAAGTTAACGGTAACTAGACCCGTTAAATTAGCGTTATCACTAGGGTAGTTAATTACCACGACTGGTAATGGGGGGTAAATGTACCTTATCACAGAGTTCTCGTTAAGGTATCTTGAGGATAATAGCGTTAGCTCATTCACCTTACTTGTGAATAACTCAACAGTACTATTAATTGCCTTAATACTATTAATATTAGACAGCATTACTACGGTGTTAGAGTTAAGCACCGTTATATTACTGGCGTTACAGTTAATTAATGTGACATTACCTATTAGTGTATCGTTAATTAAAATGTCGTCAACATATATCCCGTTCACTAATGTATCGTTAACCAAAGCTAGGTGGTAAGTTCTCATATTACTTATTAACTGTCCACTTATTAACGTATACGGTAGTACGTAGAATGTTGATTGAGTTAGTAGGTTGCTTGGCGTTGGGAATCCATCAGCTGAAACACCGGTGACTAGTACACCGTATGGTGATGAGAAGTACATGTTACCCTCAAGGTAGGTTAAACTACCTAGGGAGAATTGAGATGGTAAAGTTACGTTACCTACCCATAGGCCAAGCTTAGAATTATACCAAAGCGGTGTTTCAAATAATTGGCTTAAAGTTGGGTAAATACTGGATAACGATAATGGGTACACGACGGCTGAGTACATGCCGTACCTAACCTCAGTACCATTAGGGTACGTTATGTTAGCATAAATAGTAATTACCTGCCCCTCAGCTGCATACAGTGACGAGAACCTTATTGATGGTATCGAGTAACCGCTAGACACGTAGATTTGAGCGAAGTATGAACCCATTACTGTGGAGTTAAGTGTGTATGAACTGTAGGACGCATTCAGGACAATAGAGTATAAGCCAGGCGTGGCATTAGAAGGTACTTTTAGAACACCATAATATGCGCCTACCGACGGGTTAAAGTACACATTAGCCTTACTAACAACTTCACCAGTGGGCCCAATTAGGGAGGCCGTTATGTTGGAGCCGTAGAGAACATTATAGAATACTAATGTACCTGTCCCAGCTGATTCCTGGCCTAGGTCAAGAGGCGGTATTGGGTAGCCTATTACTACTACGTTACCACCTGCTGCAACTGAACCAGGTTGGGCAACAACCGTTGGGAGAACATATAGGCTTTGCATCATTATACCATTTGTGAAGGCTACAAAACCAAAGGCGTTGGTTAATCTAATGAGCAAATTACCTATGGGCGCATTACTAGGTAACTTACCTATAAATAAGTATGATAACCCTGATCCCTGGTTCATTAACTGTGGCCTTAAGGTAACGTTACCCACTAATATGTACGAGTTATTGATAAAGTTATAGTAGTATACAAGCGCGGTAAGATTAGTCACATTAATTGGTAATGAACCATAGGTATTAGTTAAGTTAACAGCGATCAATATGCCCAACCTAGAGTATAGGGGTATGAAGGTGAGTGGTTCAAGGAACTGAGCATAATAACCCGAATACACAGTGGTGAATCCGTAACCAGTTAAATTCCTGTATTTACCGTAAACGGTAATCGTTAATATACCTGAGGCATTGCTTGGAAGAGTGACTGACGCTGACCATCCTAAGAATCTACTGAACTTTAATGGGGTAATAGTGACGTTGCCCCATGAATCCTCAATTATTGCTGAGAAGTTCCCTGACGTTACTAATTGAGTTGAGTTAACCATTATTGAGGCACTAATGATAATCTTCTCCCCTGGGTAATACTGCCTCTGCTGGTAACCGGAGTAGTTAAACACGTTAACAGTTATCGATAACCCACTCTCGCTTTTATTAATTAAGGCTGAGAACGCTTCAGCAAAATAACCGGCATTAATGGTTCCTAACCCAGTAACCATATTGTATCCATAATGTGCGGTCCACGGTATATTGTAACCAAACTCAATGGGTACTATTGCCTTACCGTACTCACTAGTATTACTGGCAATACTATATAATGTAGGGTTAATTAAGCCGAGGCTTGAGTGAACGTAATCCATTATTAGTGTTAATAATCCCGCAAGCAAAGGTGCTGCAGCACTTGTACCACCGGTTATGAGTAAGGTATTACTCGGCCCCACAACCAGTAAACCTGGGTAGGGGCTTGCGTCCATTGCAATATCAGGAACCATTCTTCCAAAGGGGTATGATTCCGGTGTGGCAATGCCCCATTGGTACCATGGCTTAGGTTCAATAATACTAACTCCACCTGTTGATCCACCTAGGTTCTGATCAAGTGGTATGAAACCATAGCTGGACCATGCTGTCTGATAATTAGAACCATTAGGTAATTGAATGTAGGTTGTTGTGCCTCCCACAGCAGTCACGTAAGGTGACACTGATGGGTAAATAACAGCACCAATAGGTCCATTACTATAACCCGCCCCACCTCCATCACCACTTGCCGCAGTGAAGGTTATGCCTTCAACACTACCCAGTGCGTAGTACTCGTCAGTTAGGAAGACATTGAAGTAGAACACTGGACCATTTACCATCGAGAGAATTGACTCGGAGAAGCCGAAGCTCTGCGATACTACATTAACGTTATCCTGATCAACAATGTACGCTATTACTGCAGCTAAAGGTAATGCTGGGTTAGCTACGTAAAGCGTTATATTAGCCCTAGGGGCAATTGCATGTGCAGCTTCAACATCAAGGCTTATTTCATATGCCCAACCATTGTAAACACCCAGATTAGGGTTATAGGGACCTATGGGTATTATACTGAAGCCTGGTGGATTAGGTAAACCAGTCTCATTATCAAACTGCATTAATTGATTAATGATGTAGGGATCACCGAAGAAGTCAATAATACCTATTGTGTAGTTCTGGCCGTAATAACCCATTCTATACAATGCTGTTGCATTATAGGCTTCCTGAAGTTCCGTAGGCCAATAGGCTTCAATTGGGTAAGTTAAGTTAACACCGCTCTTAACGTAACTCCTCAGGTTATCCAGCTCACTGCCTGTTATTAGAAATGGTGGATGCTCAAGCAGGAGCATCGTTACATTTGATGAATAAATGATTACATTACTCAACTTAGGTTCCCCATAGGATTCATAGAAGCTTACTGAACCATTACTGTAGACGGCATACCTTAATCCTAAATACCTCTCAACGGAGCTAACGTTACCCTCAGCAACAATTATGGAGTCTGCTGCAGTAAATATGATTCTGAAACCATGCTTCTTAAGAAAATCCACAACGTTATTATACTCTCCAGTTGGATAGAAGAGTGAGGCTACTTGAGATTTACTTAGGAAGTGATGGTACATTGGTGAACCTGGGCTTGATATTAATTGAACATAATGGTAAAGCAGGTTCAAGTTCCTAAGCGGAACATATATTGTCACTATTACGTTAGTATCATTACTGAGTGAACCAGTGTAGGAGTAGCCGCTTAATGATGATGGATTATTTAACTGTAGATTAATGGATGAACCATGGGCAATTAAAGAAGCACCAACGTAAGCTAGGATAAAAGCAAGGATTAAGTAGGCTACGGTAACCCCATTCACACTAACCATAGGTGTAGTGCGCATCTAGGTGCTTAATAAACGTGACTTCCCAGCATGTTGAGGTAAGGTACTTAATTTGCGAGTACCCATGGTTCATTAATGTTAAGTCGAATTCCCCTATAACACTCCAGCTCAAGAAATCCCCTAATCATGGACAATGAGTAGGAAGTTTAATAAATTCCCTATCCTAAATCTCGTTTGTGTTTAATATTAAACAAATAAAGCTTGGTCTAGAGGAGTGGAAAAAGCTTGAGAATGAACTTAGGAGAATTGGGGATTCTGAGAAGCTTGAGCTAGTGTTAAACATGGTTATGGTGCCGGTCACTGAGGAGAACAATGAGAATGAGGAAGAAGAGGGTGAGGAGCATCACCACATGGCTCCACCTGAATTCACTGATGATTTAAGTAAGCTTGTTGATTCAATAAAGAGTGAGTATAACGCTAACGCTGACTACCATTCTCACGGTGATCATGGAGAACTTATGGTTGCATTAATTACGGAAGGCGGTAGTATTCCTGGTGTCGTAAGGGGTATAATTGAGGAAGCTAGGAACTGTGAATCATGCATGATTCACAGTATTGATGGGGAAGTTCACCTAGGTGATGATGTATCAGTCATTATGTTCGGTGACTCCTATAAGCTAACAGTAATATTGCCCGGCCAAGATGGAAGAAGACTAGTTATAATGGAGTTAAACGTTTAATTGCCTTGATCCCCTATACTGAATTAATGCGATAATGTATAGTGCAGCCATTATTATGAATACTGCAACCATTATCCACGATAATGTGGTTATAATTGAAGGCTTATTACCAACTACAATGGCTACCGGTATTGGGAAAACCAGCACTGCTCCACCCCACGTTACTCCAGTCGTTTGAGTGGATAGGGCTAATAGAATTATTGCAGCTAACGGTATTAATGCCGCAATGATTATTAACAATAATCCAACCTGGTATAGTCTCATGTTAAACACCCATGAGTGGTATTATTACCAGTAGAATGAATATTACTACGACCACTATTGTTAATGCAATAGCCCACTTAATAATTGATGAATCATTACCGAAGATTATGGGTACTGGCCCTATAATAACAACACCCCCATACTTCTTCTCCCCCTCACTATCATCGTTTTCCCTCTTCCCATCGCCGTGCCTTGCAGAATCCAGTATCATAAGTATTATGCCTACTACTGCAAGTATAAATGCAGCTAGGATGCTCATGGTTAATACATCAATAGTGTTAATGATCATACAACCCTAAGTATTATTAACCCCTATATAAAGTTTTCCAAGACAATGCAGTGAAAACATTAATTAACCCAACTGAAGTACAGTCACTATGTCATCGGAATACACGGTTGTTTACGAAACTGAGATCGAGGTACCTGTAAGGTTCAGTAAAGACACCCCGGAGGAGGCTAGGTTGAGGAGACTGGAGAGGTGGCCTAGGGAGGCTGGTTTAACTCAACCACTTGGTGAAGGTGGCTCATTCACTAACATGGTTAAGGAGTATTCAAGCACCTACGATTTACAGCCTGGTGAGAGGAAGTGGAGTATTGAGAGGAGTGGCGACAAGTTGGTTGTATCAATGAAGTGGAGTCTACTTAAGAATGGGGTTGAGAAGGGTCATGCAGACATTAATGGGGAAATACCCTTAACACCCACTGAGGAGGCAGGGGCATTAGTTTACACTGCTAAGTTGAAGTACAGTATATCTGTTAGTAATGATGTTTTATCAGAGAAGGCTACCAGCGACTTGAGTGGTCTTGGAGAAATCAACCTCTAGCCTATAATATTCCTATGTAGTTACTTGTTATTTTTAATAGCATCTAATCCTTCCCCATGGTTGAGTGAGTTTAAGGGTTTATGGATTATGAAGTTAAATTCCGTTTACAACTAACTCCCCATAGGTAAAGGTTCATTAAGTCAACTATGAGCTTAGCAACAAGTGAGGCGGTTATATTGCTAATATCATTGGGTGGTGAATATTCAACAATATCAATGGCTACTAGTCTTCCAGCAATTAGAGGCATCATAACTTCAAGAGCCTTATAAATAGCCATATAGCCTACTCCCCCTGTTTCCGGATTACCCACCCCTGGGGCTATTGATGGGTCGAACACATCAATGTCTATTGATAGGTGAACTGGACCATGAGTATCATTAATAACTCTGAGTAGATCGTATAATTGAACATAGCCTATTGCTGATAACTCTACAGAGTCAAGAAGCACACTACTTAGCCCCCTCGCGTAAGTTAACTCTTCATCATCGAATCCCCTAAAGCCTAGGTTAACGTAAAGACTTGGCTTAACTTCAGTATTCAGTATTCTAGCAAAGGTTGCATGGCTTAATCTCTGGCCCATCGGCCACTCGCTTCTGAGGTCTAGGTGTGCATCAAGCTGAATGAAGGCGCCTAATTCACCGAATTTATCCCTTATGGCCCTAGCCACAGCTAGTGATATAGTGTGCTCCCCACCCACGTTAATTAAAAGCCCCTTACCCAGTATTTCACTGACAATACTCCTTATCCTACTTAGGTTAAATTCAACATCACCCTGGTGAAGATTAACATCACCTAAATCGTTTAATTCACCCAATGGTGTATGTCCAAGCCATTCCGTTGGCGTTGCTTCAAAGTAAGGCGTCACCTGCCTTAACACCATGGGTGCGAACCTGGTCCCAGGCTTGAAGCTTAACGTATCTTCCATGGGTACACCAAGTATCATTACTCTACCATTACCCTTACTAACGCCGAACATTGGGTTAACTGGTTCATGAATATGCAGCATTATTTTAAGGCCAGCATTCAGGGTTTATGTAGTTACCGCAGTTTTTACCCTTAAGTCTTAACTAAGTACCGACTAATAATGCTCATGGTGTTTAAGTAACTAACCAGCGTGGGTGAGTGTATTAAAAGGGTTCTTACGCATTACTACTGTGAGGAATTACAGGAGTTTAGCTGTGATTGAGCCAATCATTAGGATGGATAAGCCACTGCTTATTGTAACTTTCCCATCAACCTACAATGTTATACTAGCCTTGGTAATGCTCCTAATCAGGTACAATCTTGGCTTAGAAACCCACTTAACCTTCGCAGGTTCAATTAATGAAGATAGGGTCATTAAACTAACGCAGAATTATGAATCAACAGTATTAGTAGGTCTTGAGAACAATATTCAACAAGCACCTCAGGGTAATGTAATAAACATGAATCATGTTGCAGGGTCACAGTTAATTCATTTAATTGACCCAACCTTAATAGGACCATTAAGTAATTGGCCTCGGGCATCAAGGATACTGTACTTACTTTATATGGTTGGCTTAGCCATTGATGAATACGGTCCAAACGCCATGGATATATTAGGCACCATGGTTAGTGATGGTTTAATTAAGATGAAGAACTCACCATTACCACTTAACCTAAGTAATGACCCTACCAGTTCCCTTTCACTAAGCCTATGGCCAATAATACTTGATGATAAGGGCCTCAACTTAAATAGCCCTGAGGACTTAGTGGAATCCTTGGTAAGCGTTAGCCTAAGGAGGGGGTTCATGGGTTCATACATTGATTACCTACTCATAAATACACCATATGTCATGGATTTAAATGCTGCATTAGCTTACTTAACAATTGAGTCCCTCCTATGGAGTACGGTAGCAAGGGATGATGGGTTTCAAGTACCCTTAATAGACTTGAAGTTACTTAACAATATTATACTGAGTAGGTTTAGTGAAACTGCAGATAGGGTTAAGGCTTATGTTAATGAGGTTAAGGCTAGGTTAATTACCATACTTGAGGGTTTAGGTAGGGAGAAGCTAACCACTTATGAGGTTAAGCCAAGTAATGCGACTTTAATGATTAGGTTATGTCAAATACTGAGCTTCCATAGGTTTAGGAATTCGATTAGATTAACATTAACTTACGATTCATTAACCTTAGTGTGTGTACCTAATCCTAACGTTGAGGTAACAATGAGTAATGCAATATCATTTAATAAAACACATAGGTTTGTGCTAATAACAACTAAGGACTAACTTATTAATTTATATTAATAATATTGACTACTATGGAAATACTTATAAATCCATGTACTGGTAGTTAAGTGATGATTGGGATTTCACTACTTAATGCCGCAGCATCAACATTGATAGTGTTCATAATAGGTCTCGTAGTTGGATTCCTAGTGAGAAAACTGATAGTGGCTGCAATAGTTATAGCCGCAATAGTGCTATTCATCATATTATTGGGCATAGCATCACCAAGCGGAGTATCATCACTGGTTAAGGTAATAGGATTCTCAATAGGGGCGGCAACCTTCCTCTCAGCATTACTGTTTAGCCTAGGACCCATAATGATAATCATATTCCTAGTAGGCTTCATAATTGGTTTCCTAGCATCCAGGTGACTAAGGTCAATGTATATTCATCAGGATTGGAGTTACTCATCATAGCTTCACGTGGGGTGAAGTCTCATCACCAGTATAATTATGTGAGGGGCTTTTAAAACGTTAATTTCAGTAATTATTCACTTAACCGAATGTTATTTAAATACCCCAAAATCAAGGAGCTAACTATGGTTAAGGTCCTATTCCTAATAATGAGTGGGGATCAGAAGATGGACTTAGCCTTAAGGATGGCTGCCGCATCAGTAGCTAATAAGAGGTTTGATGACTTAAAGGTCATATTCTTTGGTCCAAGCCAGGAAAGGTTACTTAATCTTGAGGGGCAGGCTAAGGAGGACTTCGATACCTTACTTAAAAACGGTAGTGTGGACTCAGCCTGCATAAATTACGCTAGGGGTAAAGGCATTGACTCAACCCTACTGAAGCTTAGGCTAGACTTAAAGCCTGCGGGGGAAAGGTTAGCCTACTACGTTAATAATGGGTACCAGGTCTTAACCTTCTAGAGTGTTGGATTAAACTATATTAAGCTCACCTTAACTGGATGCTTAATGAAGAGTCCTATGTTTGAGTATGGTGACCATACGGCGGATATACTGGTCATAGCCTATGGTCAATCATTACCTGAAGCCTTTAAGAACGCTGCATTAGGTGTCTTAAACATAATGTACGACACATCAAGGGTTAACTCAGTTGATAAAGTTAACGTAGAGGTTTATGGAGATGACTTGGAGCAGTTGCTCTTTAACTGGATAGATGAGGTCATTTACTGGTTTGATGGTAGGAAGATGGCCATTGGTGATATAATCATTAATGAATTTGATGAGGATAAGCCTAGAATTAAGGCAACCCTGCAGGGAGAGCACTATAGTGTAGAGAGGCATGGTTTCAGGGGCACTATAGTTAAGGCAATGACTTACAACATGATGAGCATAGAAAGGGTTAACAATGGGTTTAAAGTTCAGTTCGTAGTAGATATTTAAGTAACCTCATTCTTAATGATACATGGGAATTAAGCCGTGTTGCGCTTACTAGGGTTAGGCTGAGGACTTATGCGAATTGTCAATGAGGAAATCCTTATTAATACTAGGTAAACACAATGAGTTATGCAGAGTAGGTTAGAAGATTCAGTTAAGGAAGCGGCTAAGACTATAGTTAGGTTGGCTAGCGTTTCTCCAGCTTTCGACGTTAAGAATGCCATCATGGGTTCACTTAATGTTGAGGTTCATGAACCCAGTAAGGTTCAGTTAAATGCAATACTGGAGAACATTAAATTAGCCGAGAAGTACAATGCTGCAGTATGTCAAGACACAGGGGTACCAACATTCTTCATAAGGCTTGGTGATGACTTTCCTATTAGAAGTAAATTAACAAAGATACTAACTGAAGCCGTCAGGGAAGTTACCAAGGAGTTACCGCTTAGATCCAATACCGTTGACCCAATAAGTGAAAGGAACAGTGGTGATAATACTGGCTTAGGTGTGCCGGTTTTCGATATTGAGCTCTTTGACGGTAATTACCTTGAAATGATATATACACCTAAGGGTGGTGGTACTGAATTACCCAGCAAAGCCTTCGTAATACCACCTGGTAATGCCTGGGAGAAGTTACCTAAACTTGTCCTTGATGCTGTTGTTGACGCTGGCCCCATGCCTTGTCCACCAGTTATAGTTGGGGTTGGGGTTGGTCCATCAGTGGATGTTGCGGCTAAGTTAGCTAAGAAGGCTGCGGTTTTGAGACCAGTTGGTTCAAGGAATAGTAACCCAGAGTTAGCTAAGCTTGAGGATGCATTATTAAGAGCCGTGAATAAACTGGGTATTGGCGCCCACGGTACAGGTGGCGTGGTTACAGCACTAGATGTTCACATTGAGTACGCCTATAGGCATCCAGCAACCTTCGCAATTGGCATAGTCTTCTCATGCTGGGCAACTAGGAGGGCTAGGGCTATTGTCTACCCTGATGGGAAGTATGAGGTTAAGCCTCAGTAGTTTACACAAGTATAATAATTTTATCTAATGTAAATATTATCATATGCTAACAGTAAACTGTTCCACTGAAACTTAAGTAACGGTAAGTGTTATTAAGCTAATTCTCGAACCGAAAATCATGGAAATGGAGTACAAGACCTTTAGGGGTGATTTAAAAATGCCTGTGATAGGGCTTGGAACATGGGGAATCGGAGGAGGCTACTGGACCCCGGATTGCTCACGTAAAGCCGAATGGATCGCATTGTTGAGACGGGCAATTGAACTTGGCTATAGGATGTTTGATACTGCTGAAATGTATGGCGGCGGTTGCTCCGAAGAGATTGTTGGTGGTGCTATTTCTGGTTTTTCTCGTGGTGATTTGTTTATTGTTAGTAAGGTTTGGCCT